>JAUVGS010000115.1 GCA_030593665.1 Chitinivibrionales bacterium
CATTGTATAATCATTATCATCACTATTGTTATACGAATTTCCTATCATAATCAACCCCGCATGACCCATGCCATAGAGCAGTCCGAGGTTGTCATCAACAAGAAAATTGGATATTTGACATGCCACTCCCTCAAAGAAAAGAACTTTGGACTGGCCACCGTCATCCTGCATATCACAGAAGGAACGTTCATACCAGTTGGTGCACCTGAATCCGTTCGCGCCGCGGTTGGTGATATCGAACAGGTCGTTCGGTGTTATTGTGCTGGTATCGTCCTGCAGCCATAACGCGGGTACAGCTGGCGGGTGCCATCCCAGTTGTGAGGGGTGCGCCTGCCGGCATTTGTAATTTATCTCTTCATAACAGACAAAAGTACCCACGGAGTAAGATACACCTCTGGGGTCCCATGGCTGCGCGAGATTACCCGGAGTAACCAATATTTTAAAGTCTTCCTGCTGCCACAAGGCCGGTACATTCGGCGGCTGCCATCCGGGCTGGGAAGTGTGCGACTGCCAGCATCTGTAATTAACGCCCCCGTAACTTACAAAAGAGCAGGCAGAGTAAGAAACCCAGGGATTCCACGTTTCCGCGGTTACCAGCCTGAACTCGACGGCGTCGGCAACACACCGGTTGCTGTCTGTAAAACCACAATTATTAGGCGCCAGGACATATACCAGTGAGTCAAATTCTTCAGCATCAAAATCAGTAATGAAATGCCAGCCGCCGGCGGGCGTCAACTGGTTTAAATAATCCAATCTGATCTTTCCGAAATTTTTGTCTCCATGAAGATTGTAGTAACTGTTCGGACTGTTTAATAAAGGATCTACATTCCAATACATATAAACGGCATATTCACCGCCCGCGCCTTCAGGAACCACAGCGGACCATTCGGCATTTGCACGGCCATCCCAGGGCAAATTCCACTCATAATATTTTCCATTATTGAAACCGCCGGAACTCTTTTCAGTCCATGGCGGCGCGTTGTTTACACTTGTAAATCCCCCTGAGACCACAAAACAACTGTGATACATATGAAAACCGTGAAATAACGGTGAGCTGTGTGCAAACATCGCAGCCCACTCGTAATCGGCTCCCGAAAGACCGGTCAGGCAGTCTCTTCTGTAATTGGGATGGATGAACTGTGTTCCATGATAAGCGCCGTAATTGACGTTACCGGCCCTGCCCGTCTGCAGCATTGCCTGCCATGCTGCCGCCTGATTAAGACGCAGAGCAGACCTGTCATCATAATGGCGGACTTCATTAAGTGCAAGAAGGGGATTATCTATCGCTGCCAGAAACGGGAGAGTTTTAGCAAACCCGGGAGGCCACCCCATGCCAACACCCCGCCGAGTAACGACCGGAGTGTACATTCGGTCATGGACTTTATCAAGGTACGCGTCAATAATCTCATACTCCTCGAGAAAGTCTCCCCATGCAGCGCCGTCCGCCCTGAGATGTTTCAGATTGGTGGCATATATCCGTGAGACCCATATATCCAGAACGCGGTCGCCCTGATAGATGCTTCTGTTCAGGATATCGCCATTATACCTTTTCCAGGGGCCATCAGGTTCTTCCCAATCCGGATAAGTTGCATCTGTCGTGGTGTCCCACAAATCCATATAAAAATACTCACAGGCAATAGTTTCATCGTCGTAATGAAACGTCGGCACCGGAACATCACCGAGCAACACCGCGCCTTCCAGAGTATCCTTTATAAGGATCATCAATATATTTCTGGTATTCATCCCTGAGCGTATCCCACACCATTTCAAAATTATAATCTTCAGGGAGAATCCTTCGGCGCAGAATAATCAATTCAACGTCTTTCCCCTCCTTGGCAGACACATCATTCATATACCGCTCGATTTTATGTCCCTCGGGCGCGGGAAGAAGTTCATCATGATCTTTGTACCATTCATCAACCAGCAACAGTACCTGCGGCATCGGTGAGGAAACAAGAATGAGTAACGCTGCGAAACAAAATATAATCTTATTCATCGTGCCCTCCCTTCACGGCAACAGACCTCTTTGCCCGCTGAATCAATTCTTTGATTCTATCCAGGTCAGGATTTCTTTTATCATCCGGTTCCTGCCTGCTCAACAGATTATCAACGCTTGTCTCGAATTTCGCAAGCATCGGCGCATTTGACGCAGCGCCAAACAGCATAGTAACTTCCATCAATCCGGTAAAATCCGGATCGCAAATGCGATCTTTCGGGAAATTTAATAACAGCCGGTTGATGTTACTTTTTATTTTCTCCGAATCGTTGAACTTCTTAAAGGATTCAAGCACGGCAACCCGGTAGGAGAGCGAAAGGTACGCCTTCTGTTCGGAAGCTATGAACCTTTCAGTCATTTCATCCGAAAACAATTCGAGCTTAAGATCGCCGATGCTTTTTACCGCTGCGATTGCAAGCGGGGCATAGTCGGAATCCAGGGCAGCATCAAGGGCGGTGGTAGCCCAGGAAGGCGTCTCTGTAATTTCTAGTTTTGCCAGATACTCCGGCAGATACCGGAGGAAATAGCGCTGTTGATATGGGCTGGTGTGGCTGGTGTAAAAAGTATACAGCGATGAAACGTCCGTAATATCCTTTTTCATCATTTCCCGTACACTTTCAGCAGAATATGCGGATGATATAATCACGCACAGGACAAGACATATCACGACACGCATAGCCGTGAAACTTCGAACTTTGCATCTCTTTTTCATGGATAGCCTTTCTTTAAAGAGTGATTTGATATACATCAGGGTGTCAGGGTATATAAGAGATAAAGCATGAAAAGTTACTGTAAAACAATAACTTCTTTTTCTAACATGGTTCGTATCACCTCCTTTACAAAAGCTGTTAATTAAAAAGTACTGTTTCTTTATAAAAAGAACACCCTCTGTCATTTACTTTTGTATACAGTACGTAGTATAAATGCTGTCAATGCAGCGAGTCAATTTCTTTATATAAAATCTTAAAAAAGCGCACTGCGGTAAATGGATAGTGATGCTGGATGAAGGATAATAGTTACCGGCAAAAACAAAAACCGTATTGGTTCACCGTGAACCGGACAAAGTCCATTATAGATAAACAACAAAAACTACAAAAGGAACAATAAGCCCTGAAAAAGTACAAATTTGTTGACGGAGATGGTAAACGGCCGCGTCCGCCAAGAACTCTTTCTTTTTGGTGTACCTCATTGTACTGATTGATTTTCATTGAGCTTCCGAGGAATGGGCACTCACTAATTACCGCATTGTCTGCACAAAGGAATTATACGCATCCACAACCGTGGATTCAAGAACATCGTAGGCTTCTTTAATTATGTAAGTTTTAAGCGGTATCCGGTTTCTCTTAAAATACCGGTAGGCCACATCTATCCGATTTTTTTCCAGGAGACTATAAATTTCCATAACATCCAGCATAGCCTTGTCCTCTGCATCAGCCTGTTTTTTATCAAAGGCTGCATAGGGATCTTCCGCAGGTGGGGGTGAAACAGCTACCGGCTGATGAACTGTCGCAGGGGTCGGTGAAACTGCTGCCGGCTGATGAACTGTCGCAGGGGTTCTCGGGGTCTCCACAACTGCAATCCGGCTTTGCTCTTCCTGCTCCTGCAGCCTCTGCTGTTCACGTTGTCTCTGCCGTTCCTGCTTATAGGTGTTGTATGCGTTATTCACCTCGGTTTCAAGTTTAGCAAATACTACATCTGATGAATAATGCTGCAAGGGTTTTTGCAGGTTGGTAAATTTTGAATAGGCCCGTTCCGGCTGATTCTTTCTGAGTAAAGAATAAATTTTCTGAGTAACCTGCCGGGCTTTTTCCCGATTCTTATCCTCTTCCTGTGATGCGGCATGCATTGAATCCTTTGTCTGTCTCAACGCAGTCTGCACACTGGCATACTCTTCCCGGGAAGCATATTGCTCGAGTATCCTTCGCTGCTTTGCAAATAATGTCTGTGCTTTATCAAGCTTGTTCTGCTCAAGGCAGGTGTAAATTTTTAATATAATCTTGCGAATCTTTGCCTGGTACTTGGCTCTTAATTTCTCTTGCTTCCTGCGCGCGGCAATTTCTTTTTTATGAGTTCGTTCATATTCAAGCTGTGCCAACCGTGCCTGCTCAGCCTGACAGGCCTTGACACTGTCCATTTTTGCCTGTATTCGAGCGTTTACATCGGTGAATGAAAACCCATTCTCTCTGGAAGTGGCAGACAATGCCAAAAGCTCCTTGTTGACCTTTTGATCAACTTTCGTCGAGCGTTGATACCCGTCAGGCAACTCCATGATTGCTTTATTCACCATGGCTATTTTCTCATTAGCAACACCGCATTTCCGCAGGACATTATCCAGGTAATCGATAGCCGCATCCGTTCTCCTGGCATGAATGAGTTCAAGATTTCTTACGACAAGAGAATCTTCTCTTTTAGTAACCATTTCCGCCATTTTCCTCGTATCTTTTGTAAATTTGCTATACTTAGCATACGGCAGATGATTACGAACATCTTTTATCCGGCTCTGAAGAAATTCAATGCTTCTGCGGGCATGTGATAACCTGTTTCGTTCAACAAGCACCTTGATTTCACCAAGGTAGGTGCCAACATTAGCAACCATATCGTCAGCTTCCTGCTTTGCCCGTATCCTTCTCTCAAAGCTTTCATACTTAGCATCGGATACCATTAAATATTTACGGTTTTTTCGAATATATTCAAACTCCTTTATTGCTTTATCATAATTGAGAGCAAGGAGAGCCTTTTCAATGGAATAGGGGATTTCCCGTGAGATATTTCTGTCACGGTCCTCGATAAGCCAGGCTAGTTCATCCGCCTTCCGCGGATTCACCTTAAGCATCTGTGCATGAATCGCAATAAGGTTGACAAAGTTGGGGCGCCTCTTTCCGACTTCTGCATTAAATTTGTCGCAGAGGATATTTGTCTTCTTCTGCATTTTATACATCTTCTTAAGTATGATCTCTTCTTCTTCAAGATAGATCTGAAGCTCAAGATCTGCGACACGCCAGAACACATACCGCCTGTTGGGGTCACCCTGTGCCATTCGTTTGAGTCGGGAAGCTACACTTTTCGCGTGGGCAATAGCCCGTTTCTGCCGTTGCTCGGAACCATATTCTGCAGCGGAAACAAAACCGTAGTAGGCATTCTGTACCATGGTGTCAATATATTGCTGGCTCAAATAGGGTTTATCACCCTCAGCCAATACATGAGAGAACTGCGGCAATTGAAATAACGCCACACAGAGACACAGAACACACCATCGAATCATTGTAGAAGACATAAAAAGCAAACCCTTTTTGTATTACATAAGCGTACCGGGAAAAAACTAATCCCCGTTAAATTAAATTAATTATACCACAAAAAAACGTGTTAGACAATAGCGCATCTCTAAATCAGGTCGAGAAGGCTAAAATCAGCGGGTTCCTCCATGAGGAGGATAATCTCAGGGCCATTCCCCTCACCCGCCCAAGAGAGTGTCAGTGATGAAGCAAGCCAGGTTTTATCATTTATTATTATTGTATTATCCTTAATTTCAGACATGGTCTCTATATCGTCCATTCCTGCGATCTCGTTACCCTGCTTGAGCAATATCCGGACACCATCATGGGGTTTCAGGCCGGCAATAAAATTTGCATCAACAAAAATACCGCCAAAAGCATACAGTGCAATATCCGCACAGGAAAAAGGAATCTTTACCTGAAGAGACAGAACCCCGGCACCCTTAATATCGTCTTCAAGAAACGTGGCGACACTATCCGGCAGACTGCTCTTCTGTGCCGCACTGTTTCCTGCACTTGCAGGGAAATGGCCGGACGAAAGGATCCTATATTTAGCATCGGTAACTTCCAGAAAATCAAATCCCATGGCCAGCATAAACCGTCCGGCTATATCAGCAACCTCTGAAGCAGAATAGTCCTGCTCAACAATAAGTTTCATGGCAAAATCACGGTCTTCCGCAACGGTCGAGCAAAATCCGGACACTTGAGAAACAAGCTGCTCAGAAAGGTTTTCAATACGCCTGCTAACGGTATTCGCAGAAATTGTCAGCTCCTTAAGAGTAGCATTACGGCTTAATGGCGCAACCTTTCTGTTTACTGTAAAAAGAATCAATCCAGCAGTAATACATGCAACAACAAATGCGGTTATAATTGGTATAACTATCTTCATAAAAAAACGCTTTTACCTTAATCCCGGAATATATAGGCTTAATAATTTCACCATATTTGTAATTTATAGAATCAAAATGAAACTTTTTCAGAAAATATATCCGGCACAATGGTGTAAAAAAACAAATAGTTACTGTTTACCGCGATAAGTTCATTCTATCAATTTTGTCTAATAAAAATATAGTATAAAAAAAATCCCACTATACCTTTCTTTTTTAATTTCCGCAAATATATTTTATCCGCTTATTTTTTTCTAAACAATAATAACTAATATTTGTATATATATAACAAAATAATTTCTGGTGTATTGTAAGGAGATTAATTTATGAATACCAAGAAAGGTTCAAAGAATGCGATTGACAACCGTGGAGAGACAACGGTAATGACCTGCACTAACTGTGGGAAGGACAGAAAACCGTTCCGCCTTGTCAGTAATGGTAAAACCCGTATGGCTTACGAATGCAACTGCGGTGTACTTAACAAAATCGGTGAAAAGATAATGTAATTCTTTTTGAAACATTTCTATTCCACCATGCATCTATAAGGGAAATAACAGTATGTTAAGCAGATGGAGCATGGGAATGACCATTCTGCTTCTACATAATGTTATCCAGGGGCTATCGTACTTGCCCACAGGGATAACAGTATGTTAAGCAGATGGGGCATGGGAATGACCATTCTGCTTCTA
>JAUVGS010000288.1 GCA_030593665.1 Chitinivibrionales bacterium
AAAATGAAAGGAAAACAGACCAGGCAATTGAGGAATTCCGAAAAGTGTTGGCATCCTATCCTGATAATTATAATACCTATATGCATCTTGCGGAGATCCGTGAATTTCAAGGGCGGCATCGGCTGGCAATTTACAATCTGAAAAAAGCACTTGCCTATAATCCCGGCTGGGGAAAGGCCCAGAAAAAACTTGCTGATATTTATGAAAAGGATGGGCAATATCAGAATGCAGTGAAAGAATTGCAGGATTATTTCCAGATATGTGATCCGGCCGAGAAAGACAGCATTCAAGTGCAGATTGATCGTTTGATATCAATAGTAAGATATGGCGGAAGAAGGAGGCAGGCAACAAAGAAAGAGAACACCGGCAGTGAAACCGTGGCCGCGGAAGAAGAGGTCGAAGTGGCTATCGCTCAACCGGCGACGACGTCGAAAAGTAAAAAACCTTCGGGGAAAAAGAGGCCGGCGTATGTGACTAAAAATATCATCGCCGATAAGGAATTTAGTCTTGGTGTCAAGGCATATAGTGATGGCGTTTCTACCCAGAACCAACAGTTGTTTGATAATGCAATAAACCATTTTCGGAAAGCGATCAAACTTCAGCCCAGTCATACGGGGGCATATTATTATGCAGGGCTTATCCGCCGCCGGAACGGGCAGAATAAAATGGCAAAGTTTAATTTCCAGAAAGCGGTTACCTACCCTGAGCTCGGTTATAATGCCCATTTTTACCTGGGGAAAATTATAGGTGAAGAGAAAAATTATAAAAAGGCAATAAAGCATCTTAATTCCTACCTTTCAAAGACCGATTATGAACCGGGGAAACGGGAAGCACAGAGCTTGATCGAACGGTATTCTTCCGCATATAATGCGCTGCATAAAGACACTATTACCGTTGACGCGAAAGCGCTTGGCCGTAATGAGATGCACCGGGAAATCAGTAAGATTCCACCGGAAACAGTATATAAACCGATGGAAGTCAGAATTGATTCACTTTTATTCATGTCGATTGTAGATACCCTTACCGACCCCGGTCAGGCAATGCTAAAAGGGGTACGCTCATTTAAGGAGAACCGGTTCGATGATGCTATTGAGGATTTTAAAAAGGTATTGTTGAAGTATCCAAGAGGTGATGTCGCTGCACGGTGTAAATATGATATTGGTGTCTGCTATATGAAACTGAAAAATTTCAGCGCGGCTGAAGGCAAATTTCAACAGGTTATCGATCACCATCGTATGCATTCCCTGGCAGCACAGAGTCTGTTTCTAAAGGCACTCTCATATCTTGAACGGCACGAATCAGGCCGGGCGGAGAAACTTTTCCGGAAATTTATTCAGAAATATCGCAGCCATGTGTGGGCAGGTAAAACCTATGAAAAACTGGGTGATGCCTATACCGATCTGATGCAGCATAAAAAGGCTGTTGATGCCTACAGTCATGCCGCAGAAATTGCAGATTCACCACTTGATGCGGTATTTGCATTATTTAAATTGGGAGTAGCCTATGCGAAAATAGGCAATGCAACACGTGCAATAGAGGCATTTCAGAAAGCAATTATTCGCGGAGAAAAAAAGTCCGTTTTTGTTCGTATCCCCGACTCCTATTACAAAATAGCTGATAGCTATTATCAACAGAAAAAGTATACCAAAGCCTTGGATTTTTACCGGAAAGTAACAAGAAAATATCCGGCATACCAGGATACACCATGGGGACTGTTTCAGATCGGGAGTATATATAAGAATCTTAAAAAGCATGATAAGGCTATTAAGACATTTAAAAAACTGATCCAGGCCTATCCTGATGATTACTGGGCCCGGCAAGCGAAGTGGAAGCTGGAAGATACGGTCTGGGAACATGAATATCGGGCAGTATTTCGGTAGAGAGCAAACAATCGTGTGATATATATAAGGGATTGACAAGTAGTACTTATGGAGTATAGCGAATTAATACAGACACTAACGCAATCATATTCCCGTCAGATAGAACGGTATAAAGAACTTCAGGTTATTGTTCAGAAGATACTGGGACAGATTGCTGTTTCGCGTGGCAACTTTTCAGGTGTTATGGGGTTTTTTGAAAAGAAACGGCACCTGTTGGAAATTATTGAGCAGGAACGGGAACAGGTGAAAACTGATGCCGAACTCTGGCAAAAGGAAAAGGGTCGGATCCCCGCATCAGAATCAACAGCAGGTCTTAATGCTGTCCTCGCTGAAACAGAACTGGCAATAAAAGAGTTTTTAGAAACAGAGGATCAACTGCAGAAGTGCCTTGAGCACCATATGGCTGAGAAAGGGAACTCATCAACTACATGACACAGGATAAAGCAGCCATGTCTGATGTCGTTTATCAGCAGCTTCAACAGGCATTTAATGATTTTCAGCTACGTTCGGAGACGCTGAGTAAAGCCTATGAGTCAATGCAGAAAGATTTTAAGAAAATCAATCTTGAGCTTGACCGTAAGAATAAGGAACTTGGAGCCAGCCTCGAAAAGCAGGAAGAAATACAAACCTATCTGAACAGCATCCTGGAAAGTATGAATAATGGGGTTATCAGCGTAGATATTTTCGGCAGAATAACACAATTTAACCAGACCGCGGCGGAAACAACCGGCTATAAACCTGTTTCAGTAATCGGAAAACAGTATGATGACGTTTTTGGAAAGAGTGTTCTTTCTGATAAAAATGTCATGAGTGTGCTTAATTCAGGCAAGGGGTATATGCGCGATGAGAAAGTTATCTGGCATAAGAAAGGTAACCCCGTGCCGGTTTCATTTCAAAGCGCTATTCTGAAGGATCAGAAAGGACGCCGTCTCGGTGCGGTTGAGATTTTTAGTGATATTACCCGAATAAAAGCACTTGAAGAGGAGATGCAGCAGAATAAGACTATGGCTGCTCTGGGCGCGATGGCAGCAACAGTTGCCCATGAGATACGGAATCCTTTGGGTGCGATGGGTGTGTGGGCCGGGTTGCTTGACCGGGATCTTGACAAAGACGATCCCCGGCGTGAAACGTTGGGTAATATTATCGATGCGCTGGCACGTCTCAACCGTATTGTATCAAACCTGCTTTTATATAGCAGGCCCATCAGAGCACAATTCAGAAAGGTTTCCCTCCAGGATATATTAGCGGAAACGGTAAATTATATCGATCTGGAAGTGGAACGTATAGGAAAGCAGATAGCAATAGAGAGAGGGTGGGATGAAAGCATGCTCCTTTTTGTGCAGGCAGACCCGGAAAAACTTCAGCAGATAATTATGAATCTCTGTTTAAACGCGGTACAGGCTATGCCCACAGGAGGAACTCTCGCAGTCTCCTGCGGTGAACAAAAGAAAAAGAACAAGGGTTTTGTTTCCTTTTCTGTGAGTGATACCGGTATCGGAATTGAGCCTGAAAGACTCGAAAAGATTTTTGATCCTTTCCATACCACAAAAGAAAACGGCACCGGGCTGGGACTTGCGATTGTAAAGAGATTTGTTGACCACCATTCAGGGCATGTCCAGGTAAAAAGCACCGTCAATAAGGGAACGAAAATCCAGGTGTTTCTTCCTAAATTCACGAAGTGAGGTACGCGTTGGCTGCTGATAAAAGAACTATTCTTGTCGTTGAAGATGATATCCACATGCGTCATTCGGTCGTTGAAGTTCTGCAACGGAAGGGGTATGCGGTTAAGTCCTGTTCCAATGGGGCAGAGGCATTGCAGTGTTTTAAAGAGAATGTATATGACTGTATAATCTCTGATGTAAAAATGCCGGTGATGGCGGGTGATGAACTTCTTGAAAAGATTAAAGGTATCAGTGACATGGTTCCCTTTATCATTATGACTGCCTATGGAGAAGTAGCCATGGCTGTTGAGGCCATGAAGAAAGGGGCATATGATTTTCTTGAAAAAGGCCCGGAGCTTCTTAATAAGTTGGAATATGCTATTGAACGTGCCTTACAGCACCATGTGCTT
>JAUVGS010000050.1 GCA_030593665.1 Chitinivibrionales bacterium
AATTGACAACTGCGTACTTGCTCTCAGGGATAACATCACCGGCAGCTTCGAAACGAATAAAAACAGCGATCAAAACTGTGTTTTCCATAAAAACATTCCCAGTTTCTTCGAAAACCATCATGATTTTTATCATTCCCGGAAACCATACTGTGCCATATATTATTTTGGTATTCGTTAAAAGCCACTAATTTCGAGCGATTAATTAAATGATCTACCTTTTCTATTCCACATTTTTATACACAGGTAGTTCTCTCGTATCTCGAAACCGGTGATACTAACTCTCTAATACATTTTCCCGTTTTGAGGAGGCCTGTCTTATGAGTAATGATTTCAAACCGTATGTACCCGATCAGACTGATATGAAGGAATTTACCTTCCAGGCTGTGGGATTAGGAATAATTTTAAGCCTTATTATGTGCGCGGCTAATATCTACGTCGGTTTATATGCCGGCATGACGGTAAGCGCTGCAATCCCTGCCTCTGTCATTTCAATGGGAATACTTCGGGGACTTCTAAAAAGAGGTACGGTACTGGAAAATAACATCGTTCATACGATTGCCAGTTCCGGGGAAAGTCTGGCTGCCGGAATCATTTTTACGATTCCTGCCATTGTTTTACTGGGAATATGGACAAATTTCAGATACCTGGAAACCACATTAATTGCTATGGCCGGTGGCGTCCTTGGGGTGGTCATGATGATTCCCCTTCGTAAACCAATGATTATCGAACAAAAAGAGCTTAAATTTCCGGAAGGAGTTGCTTGTGCAGAGGTCCTTAAAGCCGGTGATAGAGGCGGCGCTGAGATGATGGGAATTTTTTCCGCCCTTGGCATTGGCGCGGCATTCAAGATTTTAGTAAGCGTTGTAGGTGTCTTCCGCGGAACTGTTGAAGGCGCTATGAAAATAGGAAAAACTGCCTGGTATCTCGGCACTGATATTTCTCCCATGCTCATGGCTGTCGGTTTTATTGTAGGCTGGGATGTCTCAGTACTGGTATTCCTTGGCGGCGCGATTTCATATTTTATCGCTATTCCGATATTATGCAGCAGCGCTGAAATTGCTTCCACCGGAGTTTTGGATGCGGTATGGGGAATCTGGGATTCACAAATTCGTTTCTTTGGAATCGGTGCGATGGTAGTGGCTGGTATTGCCTCTATTTTTAAAATTGCCGGATCCATGGGTGCGGCGATTCGTACTGTTATTAGTGGAATCCGTGGGGGAAAAGAAACCTCATCATTACCAAGGACCGAACAAGGGATAACAGGCAGATCCCTTTTTATTCTTTTGGTATCTGCTATGATTCTTGGTAGTATCGTTTATGCGATTATGACACAGAGCGTGGTTACCACGGCTATAACCAGTATCGTCATGTTCATCCTGGCATTTTTCTTTGTAGCAGTTGCAAGTTACATTGTTGGTCTTGTTGGTTCATCCAATAGTCCGGTTTCAGGTATGACTATCTGTACGGTGCTTTTAACCGCCGGACTCTTACTTATACTTGGTTACACCGGAGTAAAAGGGATGCTCGCCACTCTTGGGGTCGCCGGTGTTGTTTGTTGTGCGGCTTGTACAGCCGGTGATATTTGCCAGGACCTGAAAATTGGTCATATTCTGGGAGCAACTCCTAAAAAACTTCAGACAGGTGAATTAATCGGTGTTATGATTCCGGCTTTTATCATTGCTCCGGTAATGCAGCTTCTACAAACTGCCTATGGTATTGGAACTCCTGTCCGTGAAGGCGTCCAGGCATTGAAAGCTCCTCAGGGTGTTATGTTTGAGAAACTTGTCGGCGGTATTTTCGACTCGGGAAAAGACATTCCCTGGGATCTTGTTTTCTGGGGCGCCGGCGTCGGTATTGTCGCTCTTATTATTGATCGTTTTATACTACAGCCAAGAAAAACAAAATTCCGATTATATTCCATGCCCCTTGCTGTCGGAATGTATTTACCATTGACCGTAACCTTCCCGATTTTAATTGGCGGCACCGCTTATAAGCTTATTGAAAATGCATCGAATAAAAGAGGTGACTCGGCAGAGGAAAAGAAATCAGTCATCCATCGCGGCCTTCTTTTCTCTTCAGGACTGGTTGCCGGTGAAGCTATTATGGGAATCTTTATCGCGGTGCTGGTTCTTTCGAAATTACCAATTCCTTTCCTTGGCACCTGGGCAAAAGACATGGGAGGTTTTGTTGATATTTTATCTGTAGTGGGTTTACTTGCCATTATCTGGATACTGTTTAATAAATCAATGAAAAAAACCGCTTAAAAATAGTACCAATATACCATAAAAAGCCCATGTTTTGCATGGGCTTTTTTCTATCCGGTTTTTATATTCTATTTACAAATCTGTCATTGAAAAGGATAAAAAATGGATTCTAACCTGCAGGAAATACTACATATCTTTCAAGAGATTAATACGATACCCAGGAAATCAAAAAATGAGGAACAAGTTTCCAACTGGCTTGTCAAGTGGGCAAAATCACATAATTTTAAGGTGCGGCAGGATAATGCATTAAATGTTATTATCTATGTTCCTGCCACAACCGGCCGTGAGAATGATCCCATCGTTATTCTTCAGGGGCATATGGATATGGTATGTGAAAAAACACCGGAATCACCGCATGATTTTAATACCGATGCAATAAAACATATCATAGACGGTGACTGGATGCATGCGGACAATACAACGCTCGGTGCTGATAACGGAATCGGACTGGCTCTTGGCCTTGTCCTTGCAACCGATGACTCTGTCTCACACCCTGCTCTTGAATTATTATGCACTGTTGATGAAGAGACCGGCCTGGTCGGTGCAAACAGTATTGAGAATGATTCACTTAAAGGTAAAATACTTCTCAATCTCGATTCAGAAGATGAAGGTGTTTTTACGATCGGCTGTGCCGGAGGGCGTGATGTTGAAATCAATATTAATCTTCAAAAAGAGATCTCAGAGGTTTCCGGGCTACAATATAAAATAGCAGTCGATGGTTTGAGAGGTGGACACTCCGGTGTGGATATCCATGAAGAACGGACGAATGCCAATGTCCTTCTTGCAAAGGTCTTAAAGAACATAATCGCCAGTGTCGATACGCTGCAATTAACCGATATTTCCGGTGGTTCGGCGCATAATGCCATACCGCGCAATTCCTATGCAACAGTCTTTATTCCTGAAGCTGATCAGGACACATTCAAAAACATCTTTGAAAGTACTGCAGCAGGCCTTGAGGAACAGGCAAGACAAAGTGATCCCGACACAAAGTTCTCACTTACAGAATCAGACCAGCCCAAAGAGGTATATACCGTTGAAGACACGAAAAAAGTTATCAACCTTTTAAACGCCCTGCCCCACGGTGTTACCAGGATGTCTGACGATATAGATGGCCTTGTAGAGACCTTAAATAATTTCGCAACAATCAACATGGAAAATGACACAATTACCATATTGTCCAGTCAACGCAGTTCTGTTGAAACAGAACTCAATGCAATCGTTTCAAAAATAGAGTCACTAGCAAGCGATCATCACGCTTCGTATACTACAAATGAGGGGTATCCGGGATGGCAGCCGAATCCGGATTCATCTATTCTTGCGGTATGTAAAAAGGTATTTACCGACCTGTTTGAAAAGGAGCCGCATGTTGAAGCTATTCATGCCGGCCTTGAATGCGGTATCATCGGGGCAAAATTTGAGAATATGGATATGATTTCCTTAGGGCCAACAATTAAAAATCCTCATTCACCTGATGAAAAATTATACTTACCATCGGTACCGAAAATTTGGGATTTTATGGTGGCTTTACTGAAGGAGATTACATAATAGGTATCTGTTACTCTGTTTCATAGCAGTCGAGTATTTCACCAAAATAGAGTGTGTGATAATCTTTTTTCGGATAGAGCTTTTCATACGCTTCAACCAGATTTGACGAATCCATTGCCGACTTGTAAACGATTCGACATTCAAAATGAAGGCCGTGCATCCGGATTATCGATGTCGCGACTTTTTGTGCATCGATAACGGACAAATTACACTCCCTGAACTTATCGCAATCCCTTCCAGAATTGGTACCGCAGAACATGAGCGCCTCTTTCATATTCTCATAGGGCACACTCACGGTGAAATTATTGCTTTGTTCGATTATACCGAACGTGTGCCGGGTCGGACGCACTGCAACCAACAGAATCGGTTTTTGCCATATAATGCCGATTGTGGCCCATCCGATTGTCATGGTATTCAGCTTGTCGGCGCACTTGACAGTAAGAAATGCACCCTGTTCTATCTGTTTCAACGCCTTCTCTGTAACGGTAGTATAATCAACCCGATTCATACGCTCCTTCCTTCCTTTTATAGCAAACTAAATGCCTTGCGTATACAAGCTACCTCGCGGCCATGTAACGGCTTATCGCATGCTGATACGTTCATAATAACCTGATCCAGGCTCCTGAATCCTGGAATAACCCCTGCAACATGCTTATGGTATAACACGAATTGCAATGCCATCCGTACTAAATGCTCCTGATCATCACCAAGCATTTCAGATACGGCAGCAATCCCCTTTTCTGCCTTCGCCAGATACACAGTTTTGAATTTTTCCGATGCTCTTCGATGATCCCCTTCCGGAAAAGAAGGAGGATCCTTACTGGTATATTTACCAAGTAAAATTCCCTGATTCAACGGGCTGAAAGCAATACACGACATAGCGTATTCTTCACAAAGCTGCATTACTGCTGAATCCGGCGCTATAAAATGATAATCCATCGCATGCGCCCAGGACTGCAGAACCGATGGTTTAATCTTGGGTACCAGCCGCTTAAAATCCTTTTCAGAGTAAGCCGATAATCCAATACAGCGGATCTTACCTTCTTCTTTAAGCCGTCCTATAACCTCACATGCATCATCGAGGTAACAATCATGCGTACCAAAATCACCATGATGAAAATAATAAATGTCAATATACTCTCTCTTCAAATTCACGAGAGACTGTTCGCACTGCTGCCTGATATGCTGCGCCTCGTATGCGTGAGCTGCAGTTCCTTTAAACCAGCCGACTTTACTTGCGATAATGACGTCCATATTTTTCGAACCGAGTGATTCCGCAAGCATACGCTCAGCCAAACCATTACCATATACATCCGCATTGTCAAAATGATTCACCCCGTTATCTATCGCATAGGCAATGGCGTCCTTTACCTCGTTGGGATCAACCGGTGACCAGCCGTTTGCAATCCGCCCCTCTTCCCAGTTCAATCCACCCAGTGTCCAGCAACCAAGGCCGATTTCGGAAATAGTAATATCTGTATTGCCAATAGTACGGTATTGCATAGGTGATAAACTTTCTATTTTTTATTCAAATCCGAGCACTGATGCACAGGTATCAAATTCAAACTCAGACAAAAGACAATCAATTCGATCAAGCGTCTTGTCAAGATTGACATAGTGTCTTAACTTCTTGACAATCGAAACATTTCTTACCCGCGGCTGCCCCGGATCTATCTCCCAGGGATGAATATACATCACTGCAGGCCGGTTGTCTTTATTACACTGCCTGATACCGTACGCAGTATACCAGTACGGCAATAGCCGCAGATACCCCCCGCCGCTGCAGGGAAATGTCATGCCGAACTTACGGAAACAACTCATGGGGAATTCAACGATATCTTCAGTAACGTTATACACTGAAAGCGATGATCCTGCAGCAGCGTAGTCGGGATGAAATCCAACCGGAAATATTGATGAATCATATTTTATGCCATGTCCGGCAAGAATCTCAAATATCCACGGCTTATCCGCTGAAACAGAGAATGATGGCGCCCTGAATCCAATTATTTCAGTATCAACACACTGTTTTATTGCCTGTAATGATTTTATAATATCTTCTTCAAATATTTTCGGGGTTGCTTCCTTAACAATGATATGGCTATACCCATGAGTAGCAACCTCATGGCCGGCCGCAGCAATCTTTTTAACCAGTTCCGGACACCGTTCTGCAATCCATCCGAGGATAAAAAAGGTGGCTTTTGTGCTATGCTTATCAAGCAGTGCAAGCAATCGTGTGGTATTATCGACTACTCGTAATTCACAACGGTCCCACGCCGAATAATCAATTACTTTTGAAAAATTATAGACGCAAAACCAGTCCTCGAGATCAATACTAAATGCATTTTTCATTGATAATACACTCCCTGATTTACGATCCCACAGTGTATTGGCATCAAGCAAAAACGTTCAAATGTCACGCTGAGCGGAGTCGAAGCATCCACCTGATTCACCAAGCAAATTAGCTAAGCGGTATACGACTATCGTATTCTCTTACCCCTTCTTTTAAACTCCTTCACATCTTCAGGTGTTGGAAACGTTTGTTTCGATCCACCATCGGGCATGGGCGTTGATGTAACGTTTTCCTGCATGATCTCAAGCAATGTTTCATTAATAAGCCGTGCACTGATTCGCTTGGTTTTCAATATCATTTCATGGAGTGATGCATCCCCGACTTTTACCCGCTCCTGTTTAATTATCTCACCGGCATCAAGCTGCTCAATCATATAATGAATGGTAACGCCTATTTCCTGCTCGCCCTTATACATACCCCAGAATACCGGCATCATACCTTTATTTTCAGGCAACAGTGATGAGTGAGAATTGATACATCCACGTTTCGCAGCCTGTAATATCTCCTTTTTGAATATCTGTGGCGCGGCAATGGAGACAATGATATCAATATCCATTTCCCTGATCTTCTGAATATATGCGGCATTATTTACACTTTTAGTCTCAAGTGATGGTATACCATATTTCTTTGAAAGGTGTGAGACGGAACATCCTGCTATTTTTCTGATACAATACAAAAATCCCATTCGCATAAAATTGATATGGCCATAAAAACCATACATCTGTTTTGCCAGTGCATAGTGTGATTTCTTATTAAACGGCGGGCAAATCGTAATACCTTTAATATGATAATCCTCATGTTGTGCCAAGGGGAAAAATGTCTTGAAAAACTCATATACATAGAAAACATCTTCCTCGGTGATGATCAGTATATTCAAGGCGATGCCCTTTCCGTACTTTCCCACACGGCGCTCTTAATCCCGCGCAGATATCTGAAAAACCCGAATAAAACGGCTATATTCATAGAGACGAAGTGATATATGGGTGAGGCTATCGGCACGATAATTCGTGTCTTTGAAAAAAGACACCCAACAGTTGCAAGTAGATAAAATCCTGCCTGTATATACCCAAACACCGCATAGGGATATTGACTAAAGAGTAATATGTTGGATATAATAATTGCCAGCAGGATAAAGGGTGAAAACCAGCGTAACACTTTGTGTGAAGTATAGAGAATAAAAGTCTTCACCCGGAATGGATTCAGCAGCCCCGGAAGGAAAAAGAAGGATTGAAAATTTCCCGCGCCGATACGTATTCTGCGTCTGAATTCCTCTTCAACCGTTTGACCGGTTTCTTCAACGGAAACCGCCTCTTTATCAAAAACTACCCGATATCCCCTGCGGAGAATTTTCATTGGAATAATAAGGTCATCGTTCGAGTATGCATTTGCCGGCAAAGGAACGAACAACTCCTTGCGTATAGAATAAAATCCTCCGAATGCGCCGATTGTTGCGCCGAATAATCCTTCATTATATTTCAAATCCGTCTCGAAGTTCCTGTACAGTATCTCCTTTTGCAGGCCATGGCCGCCTTCAGGGACAACCAGCTTCACCTGGCCGAGAACCGCGCCGATCTTTTCGGATGAATACATACTGACCAATTTCGATACCGCATCGGGTTGCAGCATAGTATTTGCATCGGTCAACACGACGATCTCGCCTTCCGCTTTCGGCGCCGACTTATTAACCACCCCGGTTTTTCCGCTCCGCTCACGATAGTCAACAAATGCAATTCCCCGGCCGCAAAAGGTTTTAACGATCTCCGCGGTTCTGTCAGTGCTGCAATCCGAACAGACCATGACCTGCAGCAACTCTTTTGGATAGTCAAGGGCGAGACAATTCTCGATCTTTTCTTTGACGACCTTTTCCTCATTATACACTGGCACAAGTACAGTTACGCGCGGCGTATAACTTGAGGATCGTCTATGCTTCTTCCTCAGCAATCGCACCATGCCACTCAGCAGGAACGCATATAACCCATACGCGTAGACACAAAGAAAGAGGGAGCTATAAAATAGTATTTCGTAAAGAGTTATTCGTGTCATGTTCGGCAGACTAACTGAAAAGATATTTATAAAAGGTACCGAATGCTTTAAATATGCGTTTTGCTTCACCGGGATGCGTGATAATCTGTAATCCCTTCGCAAGGATATATTTTGGCCGAAGATAAAACTCCCGCCGTGCCCTGTCGCAGAATTCGACCAGTTCATCATAGGTTAGATTGGGATTGGAGACCACCGACGAATGCAGGCCATCGTCCGTGATCCATTTACGATAATCATTTGTAATTATCCAGCCTTCACTTTTAAAATACTCATACGCCTCAGTTCCCGGATACACCATAATAGGGAAAAATTGCGCGGTATCAGGCTCCAGTTCCTTTGCAAACGCAAGTGTTTTTCTCAAAGGCTCCAGGCTTTCCCCTTTATTACCGACCATAAAGCAGCCATGCACAAGAATACCGGCCCTGCGTGCATTTTTCCTGAACTCCCTGATTGTCTCAATCTTCAGGGATTTTTTTATATTATCAAGTACCTGCTGGTCACCGCTTTCAAACCCGACACAGAAAAGACGGCAGTTCGCTTTTTTCATTATTTTCATCGTCTCAAGATCAACATCAGCACGCGAGTTGGCAGACCAGGGAATGGCGGTCGCCTTTGCATCTATAAGTGCCTGGGCAAATTCCCGACAGCGTTTCCTGTCGGCAGTAAGGGTATCATCCTCAATCATTATCTCCTTTACCTGCGGGAATTTATCCTTGATGTAAACAAATTCATCCACGATACTTTTTACCGATCGTTTACGATACTTGTGGCCCATCAGCGTCTGGGGAATAACACAATAGGTACAATGAAACG
>JAUVGS010000199.1 GCA_030593665.1 Chitinivibrionales bacterium
ACATACTGTCATCTGGGATGTAAAATCAAATAGAGGTGCAAAAGCGGGAAGTGGCGTTTATATAGGAATGCTTAAAAAAGGCGGAAGAAAAATCAGTAAGAATTTTGTGGTGACACATTAAAAAGGAAGGTATAAATATGGCTATACCTGTTAGATACAGGCAATGTAACTCCTTGTTATTATTAGTCTTTTTAGCGCTTAACACGGTCGTTTGCGCATTGGAGGTTGATATCTATCAGCATGTAGGGAGCGGCACCTCGGGTGTTCAGGTATCATCGGTTGAAATGAGCGCTTCGAGTATTGGCGGGATACATGACTTGCCGGCTCCGGATTGGGAACCGGTTGTCGGTAATCCAACAAATCCATATAGCAGCGTATGGGTCTCATCAGAATTCGCACAATCGTTGCCAGGCATAGTAACAGTCAATGGAAATGAATACAGCGGATTGGGTGAAAATACATGGTCGGTATATCACAAATGGATGAAAAATTATATAGATATTACGTTTGGCGACGAAAGGCAATGGAGCCATACGCCATATCATGACAGCATGACAGTTTCCTGTTTCTTTACTCCCGGGACATGGTTTCCTTCAAGCAACATGTTTCTTGATATGATTATATTAAGTGGTACCGCCACACAAAACGGTACGGAGCCCCAGTATAATTATGCAGTCTTATCATTGCAGAATGGCGCCAGTGAAACCACAGTAACTGTCAGTGTTCATACGGAAAAAGGTTCGGGTATTCGAATCAGTTTATTTTCAGGGCACACATATTGGGTAAATTTACAGTATAACGGCCCTGCGGGAAAGGGCAAGCTTGCAGTTTTTAACCCTGATAATGAATGGTCTCAAGTAGGAGAAACTTCGGAGCTTGAATTACAGGCTTTATCAAATCCGGTGAATTCGCAAGTCCGGAGCCGCGTAAAACTTGGCAGGTGCGATACTCATGCAGATTATACTTCCGATAGCAATCCGCAAACTTACTTCAGTCACATTATGGTAGATTATACCAACGCAGCGTTCCCTCTTCTTCCCGATAATGTACAAATAAAAAATTCAAGCAATAAAAACAACACTATAATTCCCCAAATAAAAATGTATCCGAATTCATCCGGGCGATTAAGTATACAGGGAATAACGGGCCGGGCAATGGTAGAAATATTTGATCTGAGAGGAAAACGGCTATTTCACAAACAGCTACATTCAGCGGAAACGGTTGTTGATTTAAGAGGAAGACAGAAAATGTTCGGCAATGGTTGTTTTGTTATTCGTTTACATACAGAAACTAAGATAATCACAAAAAGGTTCGCGTTATTTGAGTAATAACAATGATCCGCTGCAGCAGCCGGTAAGGAGTGCTAAAGTGAGAATTAAAAAAATACTACTAAAAACGCTGTTTCTTTATGTGTTTTTTCCACCATATTGTAATATCCTGTCTTTAAAGGGAGCCGGAGGAGCTGTACTGGCGTTACTATCATCGTTACGCTGACAGTTGGGACGCTTCAGCATACGGCGGTAAGATGCCCGGGGTCAGTGGTACCTACGGTAGCCGGATGGGGTGGCAGGAAGTCTGATGGATATAACGGGTGGTCTGCCAGGGGTAATTTCGGTAAGAGCCTGTCTGACCAAAATCCTCTGGCACCGGGGATTAATCCTCTTGGTTTTTACTGTTACCATGCTGATATGGATATGTATATGGACAACGTGGTAATCGCAAAAAAGTATATCTGCCCTATAAAGAGCACCTCTGCAATTTTGCCCTTTGTTAACAAAAAACAGACAAAACCAACAAATCGATTGTTTGTACCAAACCCGCTCTCATTTCCAGCAATTATCAGGTATCATGGCAGCAGCGGAGCAGGGCCGATTTTTTTAAAGGTGTATAATGCGAGAGGTGTGCTTGTGTTTACATCCGTATTTAAGGAAGGCGGGAGAATTAGATACTGTGCCTGACTTTTCTACGCGCCATTATATTCCAATCGCTTTAAAAGCCACCGTTTCTCCGCCAACATTAACTTTAAGAAAATATGCACCAGAAGTAGGTATGTTTTTATTTATTGAAATCAAATGGGTTCCAGGAGACATTTGTGGATATTTATTTTTTTGAATTCGCTTACCATTAGCAATGAAAATTTGAATTTCCACATCATTTATTGACGTCAAAGATAGTTGAAGTTGAAAGCTGTTTGAATAGTTTACTATTTTGAAATTACTTATCACAGGTTTTTTTTGAGCATACTCTATTGATGTTTGAAATTGTGTCTTTGCCCAGTCTGGATCAAAGGTATCAGCCCATTTAAGTGTTTTTGACGGTAAATTATTTTTACTGAGATAATTATACCCCAGATCTAAACCGGTTAATTTCTGTAAGAGAATAATACTGTCAGGTAAATCTACCAATTTATTGTACTTTAAAATGAAAGTTGTTAGTTTTTCAAGATTCGGCAGTTCTGCAATGTAGAAAGGTAGTGTTTCCAGTTTGTTGTTATTCAGATACAATTCTTTTAGGGCTGTCAACAAGAAGGTCATCTTCGTAAGTCTGTGAAAAAATCGATGATATCGAATAAAGAAAAATGACATACACAGAAAAGAATGCTTTTTTTGTAGTATTACTCATATTTACACCCCGATTTGTGAAACAGTGATGAAATCGAATTCATTAGTAATATAATCAAATGTCAACATTGGCAAACATTACTGAAATCAATTGCACCTCGCTGGTTATGGCCTCTTTCAGTGCGTCAACCTGGAGAACACCATCCGTATCAACAGGGACCCTGTTACAATGTACTCCCTTTTCCTCTAAAAAATCAGTAGCTTTACTTATTGCAGGATGCTCTATTTCAGATATCATAATTGATGCATTAGAATCCAGATTGATGCTACCAAGGAGTGCCAGGTTATCGGCTTCGGTCCCTCCGGAGGTAAAATGTATCTCATCCGGCGATACTGCTAACAGTTCAGCCAGTCTGCCACGGGCGAATTCCAGCTCGCCAGTGGCCTTTCTCCCGAGGGTATGCGATGAGGAAGGATTACCCCAGTATCGTTCCATAGCCTGCGCCATAACATCCCTGACTTCAGGAATGATCGGAGTCGTTGCATTGTGGTCGAAGTAAATCATTTTGTAATTAAAGGCTCCTGCACAGGTGAATACCCCGTTGTAACCATGATCGATAATTTTCATCCGACATTCTGCGGTTTATCCCTCCAGCCATAAATGAAGGCCTCCGGATAACATTATGTTCCACAAGGAGATACTGTTATTTTTTATTGTTACTATATACCTTGCTTCCCGGCGGTACAGACTTGGTTATCCAGGTATTACCGCCGATAATAGTTCCTTTACCGATGACCGTTTCCCCACCAAGTATAGTCGCATTTGAGTAGATAATGACGTCGTCCTCAATATCCGGATGCCGTTTTTTACCCCTCCGGGCTTTCCCGCCTTTATCCAACGGGGACAGTGCACCAAGCGTTACACCCTGATAGAGCTTTACATTCCTGCCAATATTCGTTGTCTCACCGATGACGACACCGGTACCGTGATCGATAAAAAAATGCGGACCTATAGTTGCGCCTGGATGAATATCGATACCGGTTATCGAATGTGCACGCTCAGTCATTATTCTTGGGATAATAGGAACATTCAGGTCATATAATGCGTGGGCAATGCGGTAGGTTGCTATAGCCTCAATACACGGGTAGCTCAGGACTATCTCATCCAGCGATTTTGCAGCAGGATCACCTTCATAGGCAGCGTTGATATCATCCAGTAAAAGATTTCTAATCTCAGGCAATAATTCAATAACCTTTCTACAGGTATCCTGCGCCCGTTCTTTACAATCGCAATCATCGCATTTGTCCTTAATGCAGTAAAACTCAAGAACTTCATTTATTTGTTTTTTCAGCTTAATGGTTACATGCCGCAACGTATCGCCGATAAAAAAATTCAGATCATCTTTGGATATCTCTTCTTTACTGTATGCTCCGGGGAATAATACCGCGAGGATATCATCTAATACATCATAGATTGCATTGCGTCCGGCAATATTGAGCCCTTCTTCAGTCTGAACATGAAAGCCTTCAAGAATATTTTTTTCAAGCTGATTGATAATGTCGGGTAAAGAATTATTAATCCACGAATTCATTTCCATTGTTACACCCATAATTCACATGATTAAAAAGGTGTTTCCTCATAAACAAATTTTATCCACTGGGTAAAAAATTCCAAATTGTGTGCACGCCACCGGTTCTTCGGTTTATGAATATCCACATTTTTAGGAGGAATAACATCAACTCTTCCCTTTTTTCTGTCTCGTAAATATTCTTCAACCAATCTATTGGATTCATATTCAAAGTGTCCAAGATGGATTAAATATTTTTCATCGGTACTTTCAAAAAGAAAATATCCCGGCTCATCAGAGTAGGCGAGTAAGTTGACTGTTCCGTTTTTCTGTTCTCGTTCCAGTACATCATCTTCGATACCGCAAAACCGGCTCTGTGGGCACCAGAACAGATCATCCATCTCACCGGTCACCTGATGGTGACGATTGATATTATATGACTCAAAAACACCAAAGAGTTTTATCGGATAGGTAATTTTCTCAATTCCCATCATTTTCGCTAACGCCAGCCCTCCCCAGCAAAGACCAAGGGTTGAAGCAATATTGCTTCGTGCATAGGTCAATATTTCAACAATCTCATTCCAGTACAACACGTCTTCAAAAGGAATCTCCTCTATCGGCGCCCCGGTGACTATTAAACCGTCAAGATGCCTCTCAGCAATAGCTTCATCAAAAGGTTGATACAATTTTTTAAGATGATCCTTGTTGGTACTCGTGTATTTATGGGATTTTAACCTTAACCATATCGGTTCAATCTGAATTACCGACCTCCCTAACGGAAAAAGCAGGCTGAACTC
>JAUVGS010000331.1 GCA_030593665.1 Chitinivibrionales bacterium
GTTTAAGAGCTTTTCCTTATTGCTATTTTTAGGGCATAGTTTGAAAAACTTGTAACTGCTTGATTCTGTGGGGATTACAAATAACAGGACAGCATAAGTCGTAAACTCACGCTAGCGTACCACTCAGGAGCGGTGAAAATAAATACGGCGTAAAACCGGTATTATCCAGCACCTTGCCGGACACACTTTTCAGTTTTTTTACAGTCAGACGATATGATTCAGCAAGTGACCATTGTCCATCAAAAGGGGTCAATAGTAAACTCGTGGCATTTGACCGCCAGAATCTTCTCAACAAAATTTTAGGAGCAGCGCCGATTGTCACATAAATACTATCCGGATTTATTTCTGAGGTATCCACTGATTCAGAAAATAAAATCTTTATCGAGTCACCGACTTTAAGCTCCTCGATGTTATGCGACAGGACCACAAAATTCTCATCGGGGACTTTCTGTAGTACGATACCGGGAACCGGCAGCGTATCGCTGACAGCCAGACCGGTAAGAGTCGTTGTGCCGACTTGCTTATAGGTAAACTCACCGTCACTGAACGGTAATACTGAAATACTATAGGTCGTGTAAGCAGGAAGACTGGTAAAAGAGTAGCTGCCGTTCAGGGTAAAGGTACTGCGGATCGGTTCTAAATAGGTAATACCTGTTTTAGAAAGCCGGCACTCTACCGTTGCACCGGTTGCAAGATATTTTATGCTTTCCTTTTCGTAATACACAGTGCCATTAAGCGCAACTCCTTTTTCAGCCATATAGAGCATATCAGCAGATTGCTTTACCACGGGTACCGTATTGCTGTTTTCATCAATACTGATTTCAAGACCGGTTATTATAGATTCAAATCCCTGCCTGGAGCCGTACACGATATAGGCTCCGACTTTAACTGAATCAAAGGTAACGGTTCCGGAAGAATCAGACAGCGCGGAATCTCCGCCGGCTATGGTAATCCGGGCATTCTTGATAGGCGTGTTACGATGTGCATCCAGAATCTTTAAAATAACCGTGCCGTGCGTCGTACCCTGGATGTAATCTATCTCTCCGGTGCTGTCTACCGGAATATAAGTTGTCTCGCAGGTTATAAGAAAAAGTGCCAGGAAAAGTATAGGCGTATAGTGAATAAGTGGAATGACTTTACGCATGAAACCTCCTTGGTATTAGTATTGTCCCCGTTTTTTGACAGAGCGGGAAGTACCCATACCATTAAGTTAATTGATGTACATTTTTCAGTGCAACATTTTTTTGAATAAAAAGGTCATTTGAACGGTTCGCAGATTTTTTTTGTCGTATTTACCGGATTGAGTTGAATTTATATGAAAGGTTCTTATATATTGTAGTGGAGGAATATATTCCTATTTGTCTAAGCTCTTAATGAAAGGAAAAGTTTATGCGGTTTTTTACAATCACTCCATCAGTATTGTCGTTCCTGCTGCTGCTGTTGGCATTCACCGGCAGTGCACAAGAAGACAGTCCTTCTTCTTCAGATACGCCGGCCCCGGCGGAAACGATTGATTTCAATGAAGGTTTTGAAGAATCTTCCACAGAGTGGGAAGAGGAACCGGCGAAATTATTGCCGGCACCCGTGACCGATTCGCCGGACGCCGGCAGCAATGATGCCGCATACAGGTATGAAACAACAACATCCCCTTCCGGTGATAGTGTACCGATTATAGAGAACCAGGCTCCGGTGGAAAAGGATACGGAACCTCCACAAAAGGTATCATCACCAGTAAAAGATAAAGTTTCGGAAGAACCGCGTGAGGAGCCGCGTGAAAAATCACCGGATGATCAGGTATTACGAATCGGTTTAGGCCTGAACTTTGGCGTCCGATTCCATTCCCCCGAGGAGATTAACAACTTTGTGACCGACATCTGGACATACACTATTTACGACACTCCCGATAAAAAAATTGTAGAGAAGAGTATTTCACCGGGATTACTGCTCAAAGCAAAGGGCTTGATTAATCCTGTCCGTTTACTGAGCATAGAGCCTTTCGTCCAGGGAATGTGGGCCGGGAAAATGTTTTCATTTCAAGGCGGTATGACTAAAGAGGTGCATATAAATTCTTTTACCCTGACCGGTGGACTTAATCTCTGGCTGAAAATTCTGCCTGAAAAAATGGTTTCTCTGCGGATCGGCGGCGGTGGTTTTGCAGCCTACACCATGCTGAAAGTCACCGGCGACATTAAAACGACGAAGTTGTCTGGAACCGGTTATGGTGGCAACGCGGCACTGGGCATTGATATCACAATACAAAAAACCGTCATTAATTTAGATATTATTGTACCGATTGGCTTTTCCGAACTGGGACATCAACATGGGTATTTAGAGATGTATCCGGCGGTGAGTGACTATCCCTCAGAATATGTGCATACCGGTTTTGAAATCTGCCCGGGTGTGACGTTCTATTTCTAAGTGTGGTATCAATCACGCTGCGGCACTACAGGTTCGTATTGCATCCCAATCGTACTTTTCATTTTTGAATAATCTCTGCCAGAAATCGCTGACATATACCTTTTTTCTATACGGGTTATCATTACATATAAACTGGCCGAATTCTTTAATCTCATTAGTTGCCTGTTTGAGATAGGTGTATGCACAATCACGGATTTTTCTCACCTCCATCAATTTATCTTGAATAATAATTATACGTGCAAGAATATCCGATAATTCCACCTGCAACGCTTTTGCCTTATCCATTTCTGCAAAATCAAAGTTATTCGCCTGTCGCAGGTCCGACCTTCTATTGCCCAGCAGGTAAATAGCCAGTAGATCAGTATGTATATCCCCAATCTCCCTGCTCTCTTCAATCTCCTTTACATGTTTTAACAATGCCGGATCATTCCAGAAAGCAACACCCAGCACAAAAAGCAGTCTCTGTTTCAGTGCATATGCCCTGGTCGATTTTTCCAGCCACTCGTTCCCGGCCTTGTTTTCCTGGTCAAGCAGTTCGTTATAATAAGAAGCGATATAGTCGAACGCACAGACCCGCGCCTGCAGCGTATCGATATATTCCGGATTCATACCCGCACCAACAAACTTATCACGGTCCTGCCGGGAAACAACAATCAGGGTCTCCCCTTCCGCAACTATCTCTTCAAGCGGTATGTTCATTAACAGGTGCTCTCTGACCGGTAACGCAATGAACGTGTGGTACAGTTCGTTGTATGACTCTTTATTACTTATGGGAATCATAATACCCTCCTGAAAAATGTGTATGATAATGGTAATAAATTCCTGATTGAATTAGAATGTTTTATTGATTTTAGTACCTTACAGATTGCTTTCTCATTTTTTAGAAAGGAATCTGATAAGGAACTTACTTGCGGGTTTATCCCGCGTTAGTACCTTACAGATTGCTTTCTCGTTTTTTAGAAAGGAATCTGATAAGGAACTTACTTGCGGGTTTATCCCGCGTTAGTACCTTACAGATTGCTTTCTCGTTTTTTAGAAAG
>JAUVGS010000018.1 GCA_030593665.1 Chitinivibrionales bacterium
GCTTAATGTGTTATCTGTGAAATTTTACACCCCTACTTGATTATCCAATACGGACAACGTGTTTTAAATAATCAGATAATCCGATTTGGATAAAAAGGAGAAAAAGGATGATAAATCCATTTATCTAGCGTTTCAACATCACAAGTATGTCTCTTATGCTTTTTTCGGCAGTAAACAACATCTGCTGAAAGGCATTTTTAAAAACAGAAATCGACCATTTTATAATTTCGGGAGACATTTTGAGTTGGATGTTAAAGCCTGCATATTGGCGAGACTATATATCCGGCAAAATGGACAAAGTGTGCCCTCGTGAGTGTATAGAAAGCATTATCACCATTGTCGAAGGCCACCCGCATTATACCCAGATGTACTGCCACTATTTGTGGGAATACGCAAAAGATTTAAAAACAGGTTCAGACCCGGAAGCGGTTGAAATGGTAAGCAAAGAAATTGTACAAAGAGATTTTATGCTCTTTTCACAACTGTGGGATGCAATCTCCATTAAGGAGCGACATCTTTTAAAAGCAAAAACAAAGAAATTTATGGAGAGATAAGATGTGTACAAAATAGTGAAAGAATCATTCATTTCACATCTACCAAAAATATTTTATTTCCGGAAATTATATTTAATAACGAAAAGGATTCAATTTTATTTCTCGTTTAATGAAAGTTTAGAATGCCACATACCCAATTAATAATCATTATTACCGGTTTTATCGCTGGAATCATTATAAGCCTTTTTAGTGCCTTTTATTTACAATCACGTAAAACAAAAAGAAATGTCTCAGAGGAACCCAAGAACACCACGTTCGTTTTTTCAGGCACCCTCAAGCAGACGAATCTGCTTGAAGCGATTCAATTTCTCGAAATCGGTATGCGTGAAGGTATCCTGCATATATACAGCGGCAGACGGAAAGGGTACTTGATTTTCTCAAAAGGAACAGTCATTGACGCTTTTTATAGAAACAACACCGGCCGTGAGTCGGTTATTCAAATGTTTGAAATATATGAAGGCGATTTCTATTTTGAACCTAAAACAATCTGCCAACCACGTATTATCACCGAATCAATACTTGATCTTGCTTTTGAATTAAACGAAAGGCAGAATAGTCAACAGGAACCACAAAACATCTAACATTTTCATTTGTAATGGGAGCAACTTATGGTAGGTGAATTAAAAATCTTTTCAGGAAATGCGAACATACCGTTGGCAAAGGCAATTTGCCGTTATGCGGGCGTTAAACTTGGCAAATGCGAAATCCTCAAATTCAGCAATGACAACATTAAAGTAAAGTATAATGAAAGCGTTCGCGGCAAGGATGTGTTCATTATTCAATCTTCGTGTGTGCCGGTAAACGAGGGTATCATGGAACTGCTTATCATGATTGATGCGGCAAAACACGCTAGTGCGGCACGTATCACTGCAGTATCCCCGTACTTTCCGTATGTACGTTCTGATAAAAAAGACGAACCCCGCATCTCAATAACGGCACGTCTCATGACCGATCTCATTGCAACCGCAGGTGCAGACCGTATCATGGCAATGAATCTCCACTCACCACAAATACAGGGATTTTCGCGCATACCTATGGACCATCTGCTCGCCGGAAAAATCCTGTGTAAATATTTTGAACGGGAAGGAATAGACAATTGCGTTATAGTAGCTCCTGACGCGGGCAGCGCCAAACATGCCGGCCGGTATGCAATACGACTTAGCCTCCCTCTTGCAATCCTTGATAAGCGGCGGAATGATGATTCTGAATCACCGGTAATCCAGAACATAATTGGTGAGGTAGAAGGGAAAAAAGCTCTCATCTTCGACGATGAAGTTGCTTCTGGCGGCTCGCTTATTGAAGTGGCTAAGGCATTGGAAGAACATGGTGCAGAAGAAATCACCGCCTGCTGTGTCCATGCGGTCCTTTCAGGAAAAGCCGTTGACAGGATTCAGAATTCGCAGATTAAAAAACTGGTGGTTACCGATACTGTGCACATTCCTGAAAAGAAAAAATTTCCTAAATTAAAAATCGTTTCCGTCGCAGAATTGTTTTCCAATGCCATAATGTATACCAATACAGGAAGATCAATAAGCGGTTTATATTTCCGGTATTAATGTACATGGTATCATTAGTAGCAAGGCCGACAGTACACACAACTCACAATACTGCCGGCCTCTTTGTTCCCCCGGCAGAGAGCCGGTGTTTAAACAGCCTCTTGCATGTAACCATTCTTCTACCTGTAGTACCATATATATTTTAATGGGTATTCAATATTATATATACACCTATGAAAAACGTTGAGGAGTAAGTAATGCAAAAACAATATGATCCTACACTGGTTGAGGCAAAAGTATACAAGCGCTGGATCGACGAAAAAAGCTTCCATGCAGATGAAACATCAGATAAACAAGCATACTCTATTGTCATACCACCACCAAATGTGACCGGTATTCTGCATATGGGCCACGCACTTAACAATACCGTGCAGGATATTCTCATTCGATATAAACAGATGAATGGGTATGAAACTCTCTGGATGCCGGGGACTGACCATGCCGGTATCGCCACGCAAAATGTTGTTGAGCGTAAGCTTTCCACCGAAGGTAAAAACCGTCATGACCTTGGTCGCGATGCCTTTGTCGAAGAAGTATGGAAATGGAAAGAAAAATACCATGCAACCATTTCCAATCAACTCAAAAAACTGGGAAGCGCGTGTGACTGGGATAGAGAACGATTTACCATGGATGAAGGGCTGTCACATGCTGTCCGCAAAGTATTCACTACTCTGTACAACGATGGACTCATCTACCGTGGCAAATATATTATAAACTGGTGTCCGCGCTGCCAGACTGCCCTTTCCGACGAAGAAGCCGAACATAAAGACATGCAGGGTAAACTATGGTATTTCAAATATCCCTATTCTGAAGGGAACGGCCATATCATTGTTGCCACCACCCGGCCGGAAACAATGCTCGGTGATACTGCTGTTGCGGTAAACCCCTCCGATTCACGGTATGCCGACCTTGTCGGTAAAACAGTTGTACTGCCGCTTGTACAGAGAGAAATCCCGGTTATAGCAGACGACTTCGTTGACAAAGAATTTGGTACCGGTGCGGTTAAGGTTACCCCGGCTCATGATCCCAACGATTTTCTCATGGGACAACGTCACGATATGGAACCAATTGTGGTGATGGATGAAGGGGCCGTCATGTGCGGACCAATACCAAAGAAATACCAGGGCCTTGACCGGCTCGCCTGCCGAAAACAACTTGTCGCGGATATGGAAAAAGAGGGCCTGCTGGAAAAGACCGAAGACCACTCTCACGCGGTGGGACACTGTTACCGGTGTCATACTATGGTTGAGCCATACTATTCGGATCAGTGGTTCGTCAAAATGAAACCGCTTGCAGAAAAAGCCCTGCAGGCTGCCTATAATAATGAAATTACTATCTATCCGGCACGATGGCGGAAAACTTACATCGAGTGGATGGAAAACATCAGAGACTGGTGTATCTCACGCCAGATTTGGTGGGGACATCGTATACCCGTCTGGTATTGTAATGCCTGTAATGAAATTATTGTTTCCGAAAGTACACCTGATGCCTGCCCCGCCTGCCGCTCTGATAATTTGCGGCAGGATGAGGATGTGCTTGACACCTGGTTCTCCTCATGGCTCTGGCCTTTCTCTACCATGGACTGGCCTGAAGAAACTGCACTCTTCAAGAAATTTTATCCGACAGATACCCTGGTTACAGCCCCGGAAATCCTCTTCTTCTGGGTGGCACGTATGATTATGGCTGGTTTATACTGCACCGGAAAACTTCCCTTTACCGATATTGTACTTCATGGTACTGTCCGTGATAAGAGCGGTAAAAAAATGAGTAAATCGCTCGGCAACTCAATAGATCCGATCGAAATAATTGCACAATATGGCACTGATGCACTCCGTTTCTCCATGATTATAATCACCGCACAGGGTGCTGATGTTTTTCTCAGCAAAGACACCTTTGATATTGGAAGGAACTTCGCTAATAAACTCTGGAATGCCTCACGTTTCCTGCTGAGTAATATCGAATCACAACGCCAATTTAAACACCTCCCCCAGGCTGATACATACAAAGCGGAAGATACCTGGATTCTCAGCAGGCTCAATACGATCGTACAGGATTATCGCATCGCTATAGATTCATACCGGCTCAATGAAGCGTGCCGCATTATTTATGACTTCACCTGGCATGATTACTGTGACTGGTATGTTGAAGCGAAAAAAGCGGATCTCTATCAGGATGACGATCCGAACCGTAAGGAAAACGCGTTGAATCTCTGCAGCTATCTGCTCGCGAATATCTTAAAACTGCTTCATCCAATTATGCCGTTTATTACCGAAGAAATTTGGGGATATTTACGAAAAAAAGTTTCCTATCCCGGTGTTATTGAGACCAAAAGCATTATGACTGCAGCCTTCCCGCAGGTTGAGAAGGCCGGAATAGATACAGATATCATTCAAAAATTTTCACTGCTCAAAGAGGTTATTGTTGCCCTTCGAACAATCCGTTCTGAGAACAATATACCGCCGGAGAAGAAAGGAAGTGCCATTATCATCCCAACTTCTGAAGATGATTCGAACTGGCTTTCTTCTCAGATTCCCCTCATTAACCTCTTTGCAAAACTCGACAGAACGACGATTGACTGTCATGCTGCCAAACCCGGTTTTGCAGGTCAGGGTGTGGTGAAAGGAATTCAGGTATTTCTTGCACTCGAGGGCCTCATCGACAAAAATATTGAGATTGATCGACTGACAAAAGAGATTGCCCGCATGGAAAAAATCGCTGCCGGTACGAAGAAACGGCTGGAGAATGAGAGCTTTGTTAAAAAAGCTCCTGAGGCAGTGGTTGCGAAAGAGAAGGAAAAGTATCAGGGGATATTGTCAAACCTTGAGAAGCTGCGGAAAAACCTGAAGGTGTTAAAAAGGTAAATAAGAACAATTGACAAGCCCAATCCAGTCATACATATTACAGGTATGCAGGTAAAAATCAAAATATGCGGTATCACTAAATTCGAAGACGCCCGTGCTGCTATTAACATGGGGGCAGATGCTCTGGGCTTTGTTTTTAATGAAAACAGTCCGCGATATATCGTTCCTAAAATGGCTCGAAGAATCATACAAAAACTCCCTCCCTTTATAACGAAAGTGGGCGTGTTCCGTAATCCCACGCTCGGGAATATTATTGAATCCGTTCAAACTGCCGGAGTGGATACTATCCAGCTTAATGGGGATGAGCCTTTAAAAACCATCTCAAAAATTCACATCCCGGTTATTAAAGCATTTACAATAACACCGGATTTCGACAAAACAATTCTTGAAAAATATTCTGTCGCCGCCTTCCTTCTTGACACATGGAACAAAGCTGGCCAGTCATTCAGTTGGGACATTGCAAAAAGGATTGTTCGCAAGAAAAAAAATGTCATCCTCGCCGGTAGGCTTGGTGTCACTAATATTCAAGAAGCCCTTGATGAAGTTGCTCCCTATGGTGTTGATATTTGTGAAAGCGTCGAGGTAATGCCGGGGGTAAAGAATCCGCAGAAGATGGGTGCGGTGATTAAGATCATAAAAGAATGGAAATAACCTTCCATACCTCACAAATCTTATGTCCTATAAATTATCACTCTATATCCACTTGCCTTTCTGCAAACGAAAATGCAGATACTGCGACTATTACTCGATTTTCGACACCTCCGGTATTATTGACTCCTATATTCACGCATTAAAAAAAGAGTGGGAACTGATCCGCCGGAAATATCACCTTGATGACGCTGTTATTCAAACAATCTACTGCGGCGGCGGCACACCGCCATTGCTTTCAGTTGAGCAATGGCAACTATTCCGCTCGGCGGTAATCGATACTCTTACTATCTCTAACGATGCTGAAAGAATTTTCCATTTCGACAGGTGGGCTGAATCATGAGCAAGGGTATTGTCGGTAAAGTATTGAGTAAAACGTATTCGTTTCCCAAAAGCAGGGACGCTATGGAACTGCTCCGTAGATTGACAAAAGGCGAGTCAGATGAATCCGGTATAATCGGTGATGTCTGGTATGTGCGGCTGCTGCCTTCTTTGCGTGAAGGGGATTTTCCACATGTGGTTTTCTGCACGCCATACGTATTCCGGACGACCGGAAGGAAGCACTGGGAAGAGTTTTTTGCGCGGAGAAGCGCCCGTCAAGGAGATGGCCCGGGTAGAAAAGATGACAAGGATTCTCCGGGGTAGAATGTGAAAACCCGCAGAGTCAGGATGATTTTTTTTCTTTCTCGAAATCCCCGTACCTATTCTTCTACAAGCGCAGCCACGGTGGCGGAGGTTGGTTTTCTTTACTCTTTATATTGAAACCCGAAAGCCGAACCGTCTGCTTTAAGCTTTTATTTAAAATAAAGTTTCAATATACAGAAAGTTTTTTTAATCTTTTCATTAATAGCATTTCTTAATACTAACACATCTTTAGTATCATATAATAATTGACCCCGGACATTATAAATCTCTACACGTTTCGACATTTTCAGGAATTCATCTTGAACGACAGTTATATTGTTATAAATCTTAAAAGAAATTGAATTGATTCCTTGTAATTTCACGTTTGTCTTTAGTTTATAAAAAGTAATGGGAGTAGCGTTGAAATTTTGACTACCCGGTATACTTTGACCGGCTGTAAAGGCAACGTTATTATCAGTAATTATTTCACCTGTTGTCGCAGTAACTCTGAAATCAAACGGCCCTGTTAAGCTGTCATTACTTGTGAAAATATAGTAGTTATATGCCGTCCTTTTGCCGTATTTCCACTGCCCATTTATTTTTATTTCAAGGTTTTTTATTGCGTGTATATGATTTCGAATTTGTACTTCGAGCCACCAACCGTTTGTGTTTTTCAAATAATGATAATATATCGGACCATTTAAATCTCCGGCAATATATTTCCATTGTAACGGTATAATGCCAATTGAAGTGTCTGCGGTAAGGGCTCTAAATGCTGCCCTGCTTATATCAATGTGTTCTGTATTCCAGCATCCGTCATTTGAGTCAGCAACAGGATAGGGACATTCATCAATTATGTAACATACAATCTGCCCCTCGTCACTGGTGACCTGAATAAAAGCACCACAGGCGATAGCGCTATCACCTTTTAGATGTAACTGAAAAGAATTCATCGCACAATAAAAGGAGCCTTCTTCAGGCCAGGGGAAACAACATGCCGGATCAGTTACATTGGCATCATAATATTGAGTACCAATGCCATCGTGTACGACAGTATCAGGGAAAGCAAATAGCATGGTATTTATAAAGAAAACGAATAGATATAAAAGGAATACGTTTTTCACAAATAAGCCTTTCTTCATTACAGGTATTCTCATTGTTAACAGAGGTAATTGCAAAAGTCCCAATTGCGCCCCCAAATCCTCCGCAGGGGGACTGGACTAATAGGGACTTTGTATATTTTAATTTTCGACTTTTGCAATTACCTCAATAATATAAGCCTTTTAATGTTTCAATTCATAGATTTTTATATACATAACGATAGGTACCATCCTATAGATATTTTCATGTTTCTCTACTTAAAATAATAATTAATATATTTTAGGGTATGGCGAATTTAAAGAACCGGTGGGGCATAATCCTTTTTTCCTTCTCTGCAGTATCCATAGGTATAGCAATCTATATTGTCCTCCAGTTTCCTTCACAGAACTTTAAACCGCTTTACAAAACGGTTTTTCCCGTTTTAGGGGTTCTTTTTGCACTAATATCCCTTTTTATCGGCCATTTCTCCTATCCGCGGGTCCATAATCTCAAAGTGTATCTTGCCGGTTATGTTACCGGAATTACCACTATTGCCTATTTTCTCCTATTTAGGATTCCTACATATAATGATGTCGCTATTACAGGGTTATTATTGCTCATTTTTATCAATTATATCATTCTTATTTTTATACCATCCTATATCAAATATCGCAATACCAAATTAATTACTTTTATTATTACCGGAGTAGAATGCTTTTTCATCCTTCTTGTGCGGTTCTATCCACCATGTATTGCCTGGGCTTTTCATCTGACAAGAAATAATTTATTAAGCATTGCATCCATTTTAGGGCTTTTGTGGTTGTTGAATATAATTGCAATCAGCATATATCGACTGCGTGATGAATTCTACCTGGGTGGATTATTCTCAGGGTGTGCTTTAATCTACTTCCTTATATGGCTTTCACCTGTTATCTTTATAGAGAAATATGCATTGGGGGCGGAAAATGTTCTTTTTGTATTTGTCACTCTCTATCTTGAAATCGGAATTTTTGTCCATTGGCTCTCCCGCATGGAGCATCGCATATCCTACGATCCGCTTCTCCAGATTTATAATCGAAATTACTGCAGTAAAATCATAGAAGAGCAGTCAAGTTTAAAAACAGTTCCTCCATTCGGGGTTGCAATGATTGATATCGACCACTTTAAAAAAGTTAATGATAAACACGGACATCAGGCTGGTGATAAGGTTTTGTATACGGTGGCCCAGATCATTCTCAGAGAAGTTATTCCTGACGGCATTGCCTGTCGATACGGAGGAGAAGAGATCATTGTGTTTTTTCCCAATAAAAGAACCAAACAAATTACACCAATAATGGAAAATGTACGGCTCGCTATCAGGAGTACAAAAATACCTGTCAGACGAAAGAAACTTTCTGTAACGATTTCTTGTGGCGTCTCACACAGGGAATCGAGTGCACAAACCGTTATGGACATCATCCATACCGCAGATAAAGCACTCTACCGCGCTAAAAAAGGTGGCCGCAACCAGGTAAAAAGCGGTAAAACTTCAATTCCTTCTACAAAGAAAAAATAGTAATAACCTTTGTACCTGGTGAGATTATATTTATACACATCGTAATTTTGCTCATACGCTGGTCTAAAGTTATTTTTGACAAACACATTTTCCAGGAGCGAGTATTGAATCTTCAATTATTATCAGGAAATTCGTGGATAACACTCACCTTTCTCATTATTGCATTGGTTATAGTTGTTGGACTACTTGGTGCAACGATTTTCACTGTTTTTTATCATCGTATCTTTTACATTAAAAAATTACGGCCTTCGTTTGATTCATCATACCAGCCGCGTTGTTCGGTGATTCTTCCTTGCAAAGGAGTCCCGAATAATTTTGAGAATAATATTCGTTCGTTCTTTCACCTTGATTATCCGGCGTACGAGGTCATATTCTCCGTAGAAAGTAACGATGATCCTTGTGTACCTATTATTAAAAAGGTCATGCAGGATGAACCAAGTGCGCATCTTGCTGTAGCCGGTATTACCACTACCTGCAGCCAGAAAAACCGCAACATGATCGCAGCGCTTGACATTGCTCACGATCCGGAAGTCTATGTGTTCGCTGACTCAGATATCACACTTTCATCCGACTGGCTCAAGGAGCTGGTTTTACCGCTCTCCAGTAATAAGATAACCGTATCGAGCGGGTTCAGATGGCTCTACCCTTCCACCAGCGCTATAGGTGCCATGGTAAACTCCTATCAGAACTCATTACTGCTTGTTCTTTTCAGCGCAGCATCATTCATACAGGATATTGGTCTCTGGGGCGGATCCATGGCAATGCGGAAAAAGGATTTTGATGAACTCGGCGTACGGGAATGCTGGGCACAGACCGTTGTTGATGATATGAGCCTTTCCCAGCTTATCATGAAACATGCGAAAAAATCAATTATGGTATCAACCTGCATCACTCCGACGGATGACACTCTTCCGACAATAAGGCAGAGCATACAGTGGTTTCACCGGCAGGTGATGTTTTTAAAAGCCTATCAGAAAATAACATGGGGTTTTGTAATTCTCGTTGTTTTATCAGGTCTCTCTCTCCAGATTCTTTTGCCTGTTTCCCTTATTGTAAGCCTTACGACGTCAAAGACATTCTTTCAGGCGGGCGGTTTTTCATCATTGGTTTTTATCTTCGGCACAATGTCCACGGCACTGTTTTTCCCCCTGCTCGGCAAACATCCGAATATGTTCCATCTTCTTTTATTACAGCAGGTATCTCTTTTTACTATGCTTTGGGGTACGATTAAAACACTGTTTACCAACACCGTTGAATGGAGCGGTTTTTGGTATAAACTCAATTTCCGCGGTAACGTCGTTTCTGTTGAACAACAATAGCGAGAGGATATAATAATTCATGAGGGATGAATTACAGGTAGCCGTGTTCGCCTCCGGCGGCGGCAGTAATTTTCAGGCATTGATTGACAAAAAAGAGGAAGGGAAACTGCATGTAACGTTCGCCCTCCTCGTTGGAAATAATAGTAAGGCAAAGGCATTTGAACGTGCCCGCAATCATGATATCCCCACGCTGCATAGTACGCCGAGCCATTTCGAGGATGAAAAAAAATATACTGAAAAACTCCTGGAAGAGCTTGAATCCCGCAACATCGGACTTATAGTCCTTGCCGGGTATATGAAAATGATACCTGCCGAGGTAATTGCAAAATACCATAACCGAATTATTAACATCCATCCGGCACTGCTTCCCTCATTTGGCGGGCAGGGCATGTATGGTAAAAAGGTACATCAGGCTGTTCTTGATTACGGTGCAAAGGTCAGCGGTATAACGGTTCATTTTGTCGATGAAGAATACGATAAAGGCCCTATCATTCTTCAGGAAACTGCCCCGGTACTGGATGGCGATGACGCGGATTCTCTTGCTAAACGGGTACTGAAAGTTGAGCATGCCAATTATTGGCGGGCTGTAGAAGCTTTTTCACAGGGCACTATTAAAGTGGAAGGCCGGAGAGTTATTGGATCAGTCTAACTACATGTCATTATATGAGTTTGACCGCTCAATAGAAAACAACCTTGACGGCTGTGTTGTTGGTATCGATGAAGCCGGAAGAGGGCCTCTTGCGGGACCGGTTGTTGCCGCAGCAGTAAAGCTCGATTTATCCAATCCGATTGCCGATATTAACGATTCAAAAAAATTATCCTCCCGGAAACGAGAACTATTGTATGATCAAATTACGGAGCAATCTCCGGCATGGGCAGTAGGAAAAGCTTCTTCGGAAGAGATCGATCGGATAAATATTTTACAGGCATCATTGCTCGCTATGAAGAGGGCACTTGAAACTCTTGATAGCGCTTGGACACTGGTACTTGTTGATGGCAACACCCCAATGCGATCA
>JAUVGS010000279.1 GCA_030593665.1 Chitinivibrionales bacterium
GTTATTATTGCTGCGCACAATGAGGAAAAAAGTATCGAATCCTGCCTTGACTCTATTTTAGTACAGGATTATCCGTCTGAGCTGTATGAGGTGATTATTGCCGATGATCGATCAACAGACACTACACCTGAGATTATCAGCAGATTCTGTGCTCAATATCCTCAATGTATGTCGGTAAGGATAGAGGATGGTTCCGATGTAATTCCAAAGAAAACAGCTCTCATAAAGGGGTTATGTTTAGCGAAAGGTGAAATAATCGTCAGTACCGACGCTGACTGCACCCTTCAAAAGAGCTGGTTATCTTCGATTAACCGTTGTTTCTCAGAGGATATTGGTATGGTGATCGGACATACCGGCTATACAAAACCGGCGGGATTCTGGCAGGCTATTGATGCTCTGGATTATCTCTCACAACGAGCTTTAGGTGCGGCTTTTATCGGTGTCGGGTCTGCCTATACCTGCACCGCTTCTAATTTTGCCTATCGAAAGGAGATATTTGAGGCGAATAAAGAAGAATTCAGCCGGTTAAAAGTTCGTCCTGCTGAAGATAATTATTTGTTACACTGTGTCCATATCAAATCGCCATACCGTATTGCAGTAGCAACTGATCCGGGTTCCTTTGTTACCACGGATGGTGCCTCAGGTTTCAGCCACTTTTTAAACCAGCGGTTTCGTTGGGGAGCGTATGGCGGTAACATAATAACCTTAGGGGTTAAATTGTTCTTTATTCCAGCGCTTATATATTATGCCGGTGTATGGATAACTTTTATAACCGCTTTCTTTATACCACATCTTTTTTCTTTTCTTCTGATTTCATTGTGTGGTAAAATGGTTGTTGATTTCCTTTTTGTATTGCGCTCAGTTACCCTGTTCAAATCACGGTATCTGTTGAAATACTTCATTCCAATCTCACTATTTCATTTAATACTCACACCGGTCATTGTATTAAAGGGAAATCTTTTTAGTTTTACATGGAAGGGGAGACAGTATACCATAGATAAGGAAGTTACTAAATAAATGACAATGTAAAGAAGTAGTTTGATATATGGGAAGGGATTTGTGGGAAACCGTATTAAGCAACAATAGTAAGTGCTTGAGCAACTTTTTGAGAAAGCTCGGCTTTCTGATACGGTTTTTGAATAAAATCCAGCACACCTTCCTTGATAATTTTTTCAGCTTCTCCATTAAAGCTGTACCCTGAAGAAAGCAAGGCTTTAATAGCCGGATTTATTTTTTTCATCGCTATAAATGTTTCATGTCCACCCATTTCAGGCATAACCATATCCAGAATAACAAGATCAACTTTCTTCCATGATTTTTTATAACGAGTTACCGCTTCAATGCCATTCGCACAGGCAACCACCGTATAGTCCATACTTTCCAGCATATCAGAAACGAGATCAAGTATCAATTGTTCATCATCGACCACAAGAATACGGGCATTACCTTTAATAATTTTTTCAATGTCCTTTACTTCGCTATCACTATCGGAAGAGCTGTTAACTAAGGGAAGGTATATTTTAAATGTCGTACCTGATTTTAGTTCACTATAGACGTTAATAGCTCCCTTGTGATTTTTAACCGTTCCATATACCGCAGCCAGACCCATTCCCGTTCCTTTACCGGTTTCTTTTGTTGTAAAAAAGGGTTCAAATATATGTCTTTGGGTTTCTTCATCAATACCGGTTCCCGTGTCGGTAATGCTCACCTGCAGATAGGAACCGGGTAGTATTTTATAAGGATTTGCAGAACAATACTCTTTATCGAGAAAAACAACATCAGTTGAAAAAATCATCTCACCGCCATCCGGCATTGCATCACGAGCGTTTAACGCCAGATTGAGCAGGGCATTCTGCAATTGTGTCGGGTCACCACTTATAATAGGAGGATTCGCATATAAATTCTGCTTGATTTGAACTTTTTTGTCAATACTATGCTCAAGAAGTGATATAACTTCACCAATCACTTTATGCATATTTATTGGGATATCAAGGTATTTTCCCTTTCTTGCAAAGGCAAGAAGCTGGGCTGTGAGGTTTGCTGAACGGCGTGTTGCAGTTATAATCATATCGGCGTACCTGAATAAATCGTTATTGTGTACAAGGTTTTCACGTAATAGGTCGGCGTATCCCATAATACCGGTCAACTGATTATTAAAGTCATGTGCTATTCCACCTGCCAACTGACCGATCGCCTCCATTTTCTGTGCCTGAGAGAGTTGATCCTCAAGAACTCTCTGGTCTGTAATATCTCGTGCTGAAGATATAGCTCCTTTAACGTTACCGTCAGCGTCTTTTAACATACGGCACCACCAGGCGAGAAGGCGTTTTTCTCCATCCTTGCGGCGTTGCCGGCTTTCAACATAGATAACATTTTCATCGCCCTGAAAAAGCGGATTAACTATTTCATAGGTCTTCTGTTCTCCTTCAAAGTAATTAGCGGCTTCTTTACCGATAATATCCTCACCAAAGAAAAAAAGGCCTGCTTTATTAGCCCATGTGTAGACTTTATTCTCATCAACTTCCATGATAATATCAGTAACAGCACCAAGAATAGATTTGTTTCGCTCGGATAATTCTTTAATCTGTTTATTTGCAGCCTGCAACTGCTGCTCATGGGCTGTTAATTGTTGATTAGCCGCTTTCAGGTGCTGTTCTGATGCGATAAGCTGTTGATTAGAGGCTTTTAATTGTTGCTCGTTTGCCTGTAATTGCTGGTTTGCTGATTGCAGTTTATGCATATCCCTAGCGCTAATTTTACTGAATCGATATAGTACAAGCCCTACAACGAAAACTATTATTATAGTAGCGACAGTTAAAACCAGTTGGAGAAAGTTATAGAGTATCGTTTTCTGAGAAATAATCGTTTTAAGATATTGTTCAGTCTCTTCACATTCGTTCTGTAGATGTACAAAGAGAGAATCAAGCAGTTGATCGATCTTTGCTTCGGCAACACCATTTTCTTTTAATGCAATTAGTTCCTTGACAATTCTGCGAAAATACAGCAGATTTTTCTGGATATGAGAAAACTTCGTCATCAGTTTTTTATCCGGAATAGGAACAACTGAAACATGAGGGCTTCTGTCGCCGTGGAGTAATGCTTGTGCATACCAATCAGCTTTGTTGAGATGTTTCCAGACCACCTCAATGTTGTTAACGGTATCGCCGGATAGTATCTTTTCAAACAATAAATGCGCAGTTGATATCTCATATTTCAATTCCATAGTTGCATCCACTGAAGGAAAAAAAACATTCCTGGTATGGAAGGTAATATAGAAGGAATATCCAATAGTGCTTAAGATAAGAAGGGCAACGAGCGGTATGAGGGTAAAAAGATAGCGCGGAACAGGTGTGATTTCGTCTTGACTAGTGTTAACTTTTTTATTCTCTGGTATCGCCACGGTATAATTGCCTCCATTTATAGTAATTCCCACCGGAAGGCAATCCGGTATGATGTGATGGTGACTCGTTTACAATACTTTCGTAATATACATCCAAACATAAAGAGATTTTATTATTTTTCACGAATGGTGTCTATATAAAACAGTTTCCCGCTCATCACCTTCAGCACAATAGAGAATGCCGGAATCAATATCAAATCTCAATTTCCTTCTGATTGTTCCACCAAGAGATTTGGCCTTAATCAAAAAACCTGCACTTTCAACACATTCGGTGACGGAGCTAATATTGCTTTGACAGATTAAATCATCGGAACGCTTTAGGACATTCCCGCCACCGGCAATACAAAAATAAAGGCGTTCCTTTTGCGCACCGGCATGTTCCAATTGGGAAATAAGTTCTTGAAATGCATCAAAGGTATATCGTGTCTTTGGGGTCTCGGTTTCAGGTGGTGCTTTGCCGGGGAGCATTGTATGGGCAATTCCGCCGATTCTCTGTCCAGGATCGTACGCGACAATTGCAATGCATGAGCCTATAGCATTAGCGACTAACAGGGTAGCGGAATCTCCCGTTTTCACATCGCCGGTATCAACGTCAATAATTCTTTTCATGGTACTGGAATATAG
>JAUVGS010000038.1 GCA_030593665.1 Chitinivibrionales bacterium
GACGTCGAGCAGCTTGCGCGGCGTGCCGTCGGGCTTGCTGGTGTCGTAGGCGATCGACCCGGAGAAGCCGACCACCCCGGCCACGGTTTCGGCCAGTTCCTGGATGGTCACGTCGGCGCCGACGCCGATGTTGATCTGGTCTTCGCCGGAATAGGTTTTCATCAGGTGCACCAGCGCATCCGCGCAGTCGTCGATGTAGAGGAACTCGCGCCGCGGCGTGCCGCTGCCCCAGATCTCCATTGACGCTTGGCCCGAAACCCTGGCCTCATGGGCCTTGCGCATCAGCGCCGGTACCACGTGGCTATCCATGAGATCGAAGTTGTCGCCCGGTCCGTAAAGGTTGGTGGGCATGGCCGAGATGAAGTCGAGGCCGTACTGGCGGCGGTAGGCCTGGCACAGCTTGATGCCGGCGATCTTGGCCACCGCGTACGACTCGTTGGTCGGTTCGAGCTCAGAGGACAGGAGGTATTCCTCCCGCATCGGCTGGGGTGGTGATTTTCTTATACTTGAAGATATACAGCCTGAGGATTACATGAAGGGATATACCGACCTTAAGACCCCCGGATGGAGTATCAATTTCAATCCTTCCTATTCCTTTTCCCGCAGCAGAAGATCACTCGCAGAAAAATTCACCACCAAGAAAGAGTACAGGTTGCGTACCAGTGCGCGTATAAAATTCACTAATATCTGGTCCACCGCATGGAGTAGCACATACAGTTTTGATAAAAGCCGGTTTATGAATCACTCTCTTAATTTTACCTGCGACCTCGAATGCTGGGAGCTTAAATTTGACTGGTATCCTTCAGGAGTTAATCAGGGATATTACTACTTTATTGTTAAGATTAAGAAGCATCCGGATATTAAGTGGGAGGAGCGGTCGTAATGATACTGTTTCGTACCTGTTTAAACTAACGCGGAAAAAATCCGCAAGTAAGTACCTTATCAGATTCCTTTCTAACCGAAGAAAGCATTCGGAATAAAGTATTGTAACAAATAAATTTGTAACCAATACCTAAAAAACAAGAAAGCAATCTGTAAGGTACTAAAAATCCGCATTCCCCGGATACCGCGGAAAAGGAATAACATCACGAATATTTTTCATACCCGTGACCAGAAGCAATAACCGCTCAAAACCAAGGCCAAAGCCGGCATGCGGCACACTGCCGTATTTTCTTAGGTCAAGATACCACCAGTAATCTTTTTCATTTAATCCGGACTCACGGATACGGTCAAGAAGTACATCATACCGACTTTCACGTTCTGAACCGCCGACCAGTTCACCGATGCGCGGTACCAGCACATCCATTGCACGGACCGTTTTATCATCATCATTCAGCTTCATGTAGAATGCTTTTATCTCTTTAGGATAATCATACACGATAACCGGCTTCTTGAAAACCTGTTCAGTAAGGTACCGCTCATGCTCGGTCTGTAAATCGGTGCCCCAGTCAACTTTATACTCAAAATGCTCATTATTTTTCTCCAATATTTTTACCGCATCAAAATAATTTATCCGTTCAAATGAATTCTGTGCAATATTTTCCAGCACCTCAATCACAGTATTTTCAATCCGAAGATTAAAAAATTCAAGGTCATCCCTGTCCTTTTCAAGAACCCATGTGACAAGATATCTTGTAATATCTTCAGCCAGGTCCATGTTATCCTCCAACTCAGCAAATGCAACCTCAGGTTCGATCATCCAGAATTCAGCCAGATGGCGGGGTGTGTTTGAGTTCTCCGCGCGGAAGGTTGGCCCGAAGGTGTAGATACGTCCTAACGCAGATGCAAAAATTTCTCCTTCAAGCTGGCCGCTCACTGTGAGCATGGCCGGCTTACTGAAAAAATCTTGGGAAAAGTCAACAGCACCCTGTTCATTTTTAGGTATCTGGGCGAAATCAAGGGCAGATACCCTGAACATCTCCCCAGCCCCTTCACAGTCACTGGCCGTTATAATAGGGGTATGCACATGTAAAAAGCCACGCTCATTGAAATAGGTATGGACAGCATAGCTGAGTGAGCTCCGTACCCGCGATACCGCGCCAATTGAATTGGTGCGCGGCCGCAGATGGGCAATCTCACGAAGGAATTCCAGGGAATGCCGCTTTTTCTGCAATGGATAATCATCTGCGGCAAAACCATGCACAATTATTTTTCGCACCTGAAGTTCTACGCTTTGTCCCTTTCCCTGCGATTCAACAAGGACCCCTTCAATCGTGACACTACTTCCAGTCGTCAATTTTACCACATCAGCCGTATAGTTTTCCAAAGCTTCATCCGCAACCACCTGGAGATTTCTCATACAGGAACCATCATTAACCTCAAGAAACGAAAATGTCTTTGAGTCTCTTTTTGTTCTTATCCATCCATTGATGGTAATTAGTTCATCGGATGCCGGCATTTGAAGAGCTTTTTTAATTTGAATCTTTTTCATTTGTATAGTATCCCGTTGATAATATGTTTACAATTAATAATTTGATTTCTTTTCCCATTAAAGTAACCTCACCAAACATACACAAAACACTTACTTTACTCACATCTCCCCACACAATCCTACAAATAAAGTCATCTCATCCTGAGCCAACGGCACTTCAAGTATGCTCTCTCCGCCTATTATTCGTTTTATTGACTCAAACAACGAGGGAAAACTCTCATTGGTTATCTGATCTATTACCGACACCATCATCTTTCTTTCGTCAGACGTTTCCCGCCGGGTTGAAGCTCTGTTAACAATATCACGTGACAATTTCCCAAATGATAACCTGTCAGGCATCTGTAAGGCTAACGTAATCATATCCCCCAGTACCGCCTGGAAAGCGTGGAGATATCCATCCATATTAAGCCATACATATATATAAAAATCGGATTCATTCCCCTGATCATCAGCAGGCACCTTTCCTTCAAAAAGCAGTCTTCTGACATTCGGATAAATCGGATCATAATATGGCTTTTTATAAAGACGCAGATTCATGATAATGTATCCGGTAGAGAGTAATCCGGTATCATTATTCCCCGTGATAATCAACTAACGTCACCGGATTATATCTGCCAATTTTCTCCCTATAGTTGAGAAAGGCCAATCCGATAACTGAGAAAATACCTGCGACAACGGCATCCCGGCGCTCGACCATTTTAGCAACAGCTTCGAGCGTTCCACCTGTTGCAATGAGATCATCGATTATCAGCCAATTCTTACCCGGAGTCAAATCCTCGATATGAATCTCCAGAGTAGCTTCACCGTATTCCAATGCATAGCTCTCTTCGATAGTTTTACCGGGAAGCTTACCTTTTTTTCGTGCAAGCACCATTGGTACATTCTTTGCAAGTGCATATGCGGAGCCGAGTAAGAATCCGCGGCTTTCAATGGCGATAACACCATCAACCGCATCATCAGCATACTGTGCAACCATTTTATCAACCACAAAAGAAAACGCTTCAGGGTTGGTAAAGATGCTGGTGATATCGTAAAAAAGGATACCGGGTTTTGGAAAGTCGGGTATTTTGCGGATCGCATCGTCCAGATTCATTTCAAAATCTCCTTTAAAATTAAATAGTAATTGGTAATACAAAACACAAAGTCATTTACGTACATGGTTAAAATAATTTATTAACCGGGAATGATGATTTAACATTACAATAAACCCTTTCTGAAATTTATCTTCACAACCAACCACCATCTATATTATAATGAGGGAAGTAATGAAAATATTTGATAGAATTATGATATTCGTAGCCGTTCACGGCTTGAAATACATTTATCCGGCAAGGCACTTATTTACAATGCGATTAATCAGGCCGTTACCTTTTATTTCATTAATGGCAGCCCTCAGTCTGCTATCAACGGGGTGTATCAAAAAAATTGCCCTCAAAAAAGTGGCCGGTGCCCTTACTGCGGAAGGCAGTACTGTGTTTACCGGCGACGATGATCCGCAGCTCATTGCCGATGCTCTGCCGTTTGCCCTGAAAACCTATGAGTCACTGCTTGAATCTCTGCCTGAAGATGTAAATTTACTTTATGCAACCGGTAAAGCATTCTGCATGTATGCATACGCATTTATCCATGTACCGGCAGATACAATCTCCGATATCAGAATAGATGAAAAAACGGAACATCGTCTTCGCGCAAAGAGAATGTATTTACGGGCTAAGAGGTACCTTCTCAGAGGCCTTGAGGTAAAGCATCCGGGCATCACCGCTCTTTTAGAAACGAATAAGGCCGATTCGGCACTTGCGATGACTACTAGTGAAGACACCGCCTTAATTTACTGGATTGGCGCTTCATGGATGGGTGCATTTACCGTGGATAAATTCGATATGAAACTGGCGCTTGATATGCCTAAGGCTGTTTCATTCATGAACCATCTGCTTGACATGCATGAATCGTATGGCAAGGGCGCTGTTCATGACTTTTTTATTTCCTATTATGGCAGTATGCCCAAATCAATGGGCGGCAGCGAGGAAAAAGCCCGGAAACACTTTACCCGTTCGATTGAGTTGTCACAGGGCGCATCCGCCGGGCCCTATGTATCCCTGGCAGCCTCAGTGTGTGTCGGCAAGCAGGATCATAAAGAGTTCACTGATCTGCTTATAAAAGCACTTGCCATTGATGTGGACCAATACCCGGCAAACAGGCTGGCTAATATCATCAGCCAGAGAAAGGCACAGTGGCTGATAAAACATATTGACAACTACTTCCTCTGGGATGAAGAAGATACTGAAAACGCAGTTGAACTTGACGAGACCGGTGAAGACGATCAGGGAGAGGAGCTTGATAAATGAAATTGACCACCCGTGTGTATGCTTCATTTTTTATTGGCTGTTTAGTATGTACACAGACGTTTGCATTAACCATCAAACTCGGGAGTATCGCACCCAATGGTTCGCCATGGGATAACGCACTGCGCAAAGTAGCGGCAGAATGGTCCTCTCTCTCGAATGGAAAAATCATCCTTAAAATTTATCCCGGAGGTATTGCAGGCGGTGAAGAGGATATGCTGCGAAAAATGCGAATCGGCCAGCTTCACGCCGCCGGAATGACCGGGATAGGTATGTGCAGAGTTTTCTCAGGCATTCTGGTGGTGCAATTACCACTCCTTGTGAGAACTGAAGAAGAACTCTATTATATCCTTGAGAAAATGCGCCCTAAATTTGAAAAAGAACTGGAAGCAAAGGGGTTTAAAGTTCTCATCTGGTCAAAGGTTGGGTGGGTACACTTTTTCACGAAGAATCCGGTGGTAAAGCCCGACGATTTGCGTGCACATAAGTTATTTAACTATGCCGGCGACCCGGATGGCACCCAGGCATGGAAACAGGCCGGTTTTCATCCGGTACCGCTCTCAGTTACCGAGTTGATGACTGCATTGCAGAGCGGTATGGTTAACGCATTCTCTACAACACCGCTCTCAGCAGCAGCCTATCAATGGTTCGGTCTTGCCAAAAATATGTGCGGTATGAAATGGGCTCCGCTTCTCGGGGGTGTTGTAATCTCAACAAAAACCTGGAAACGAATTCCTGCTGAACTTCGTCCGGAACTCCTTAAAGCAGCACGGAAAGTCGGGCGTGAAGCTCAAATAGAAATTGACAAAGCAGATGCAGAAGCTATAAAAATCATGCAGCAACACGGTCTCAAGATACACGCTGTCTCTTCTGAAACAGAAGCGCAGTGGCTTTCTGAAGTACAGGATGGTTTCAACAAGGTTATTGGAAAGAGTTTTGATAAAGCGACCTTTGAAGAGGTAAAAAAATACCTTGCAACATTCAGGAAAGCTAATGACCAATAGCGACTTCAAAGCAAAACTGCTGACTATTCCTCTGTTTATTGAAAATAATTTTGCGGCACTTTCCCTGATACTTCTCGCATTATTCCCTACAGCGGAGTCCATTGCACGCTGCTTTAAAACCGGGGTGCATGGATCATCAACGTATGTAGAACATCTGGTTATCTGGATAACTTTTCTTGGTGGTATGATTACCTCCAGGGAAAACAGGCATCTGTCCCTTTCCGCCGGTATTGATCTGATACATGAGCCCTACAAACGCTGGATTGAATCCTTTACTGCCTGTATTGCCACCGCAATTACCGCAAGTTTTACCTGGAGCTCATTCTTATTTGTTCAAATGGGATTTGACTCTTCGCAGAGGGTCGGCATTCTTCCAATCAAAGCTGTTATGATTGTCATGCCCATAGGCTTTGCAGTTATGACCATCAGATGCATCACCCATGCGCCAAAAGGCCTTGTCCCTAAAATCATAGCATTATCCGGAGTAGGCATCGCAGCACTCTTTGGTTTTGTGCTTGGTGAACACCTGTCTGCACTTATCTGGCCAAGTGCGCTTATCATAATCGTCGCATCGATTCTTGGCACGCCGATTTTCATTGTTCTGGGTGGTATTGCTGCCCTGCTCTTTATGAATTCAGGCGGCACTATTACTGTTATCCCCAATGAAGCCTATTCGATGCTTACCAGCCCGCAGATTCCGGCAATTCCCCTGTTTACCTTTGCCGGATTTATTCTTTCTGAAAGTAAAGCAGGTGAACGCCTGGTACGACTCTTCAGGGTCTTTTTCGGTTGGCTGCCCGGAGGGCTGGCTATTGCAACGATACTGATATGCACCTTCTTTACCGCGTTAACCGGTGCATCAGGGGTAACTATTCTGGCATTGGGAGGACTGCTTTCATTTATCCTCATACAGAATAAATACCGAAAAGATTTTACCCTGGGTCTCCTGACAGTAAACGGGATCGGTACACTTTTTCCGCCCAGTCTGCCATTAATCATGTATGGTGTTGTTGCCCAGATTAATATTAAAAAAATGTTCGTCGGTGGTATTCTACCCGGATCAATCATGGTACTTGCCCTGGTCATCTTCGTCATAATCACCTCAAAGAAAGAAAAAATTGAACGAATCCCACTCAATGTAAAAGAATTTCTGCCTTCAATACGTGAATCGATATGGGAAATCCTGATACCATTTATTATACTCTTTTTCTACTTTAAGGGATATACGACTCTCGTTGAAACCGGAGCGATTACTGTCATCTATATACTTATAATTGAAGTGCTTATAAATCGTGACATTAAAATAAAGGAACTGCCGGGTGTGTTTGTAAAAAGTATTCCGATAATAGGCGGCGTTCTTATCATTCTGGCAGTTGCAAAAGGTCTCTCCTACTATATTGTTGATGCAGAAATCCCCATGCAGCTTACTGCATGGATGCAGAAATATATTCAGTCAAAATACCTTTTCCTGCTTATTCTGAATGTTGTTCTTCTTATCACCGGTTGCTTCATGGATGTATTTTCTGCAATTATGGTTCTCGTACCGCTGTTAATTCCGCTCGGTGAAGCCTATGGTATCCATCCGGTACACCTGGGTATCATCTTTCTGGCAAACCTTGAAGTCGGTTATCTGACGCCACCGGTTGGTATCAATCTCTTTCTTGCATCATACCGCTTTAATGAGCCCCTGGTGGCAATATATAAATATGTTATTCCCTTCTTCATAGTGATGCTTGCATCGGTTTTAATGATTACGTATCTTCCCTGGGTGACAACCGTTCTATTAGGTATTATCAAGTTTTGATAAATACCAATCTATTTTTTGTATTAATTTCATCCAATCTTCGTTTTGCTTCTCTTGCTCCTATATTTCTTACAGATAGGATAGCCAGTTTTGTGCTTTCCCTTAGTTTAAGAGCACCCTCTTTACTTTCCCAGTTGTAGACAGATTGATTTGAAGTTCCTAACAGTTTACCGAATTCGATTTGTGAAAGGCCAAGTTTCTTACGTAAACTACGCATTCCTTTTGTAGTTAATCGAACTTTTTTTGAATCTTCTTCTGTGATTTGAGATTGCTGTTCTAAATGCTTCTTTTCCAATGCGGTTAAACGTTTTTTATCTTTTTCAAGGTTGCTCACTCTACCTTTTAGATCTGCAACTGTCTGCTTTAATGTAATATTTTGGGTATGTAATTTTTTAGTTGCATTCCGGATTTCCTTGCGGCTTATTCTGGCTATTTCTGTTTTTAGAACCTCAGCGATGTTTGGCATTTGTTCATCTCCCTATAATTGAAATAAAAGATGCAATCATTTTAAAAAGTAATTTATAACAGTTAAATAGGTTTTTTACAGCAACTTGCTATAGGGGTGTGATAATGACGGAAGTAGAAAGACTTTACCATATGATGTTGGAAGATAAAATACAATCTTGAATATTTTTAGAATAGTAATAAATAATTTTTATTTCGCTTTTCTTCAGAAATGTGACATAAATGATGGAGAATTAATTGCTGATTTTTTGGCCTCTCAGGCTTTTCAGAGGCCTCAAAATACGTCCCGACTCTGTCTTATTCATGAATAACATTCCCGTTTGTATGTTTTTATTGATTCATGCATCTTGAGGAAGTATATTGATTTCAGAAAAGGAATTTCCTATCAATTTATCAATTCATGTGCTTATGTAAAAAATTTAGAACTTTAGTATAAAAGCTAGTAATATTGTATTGTTTAAAGAAACCATGTCCCCCAGTACCGTCATAATATGTTTCAATACGGACACCTTTTCGTCTTAATATTTTTTCAAGTTTATAAGATTGAGAGATTAAAACATTTTGATCTTGCGAACCACCTGCAATAAAAACGGGTACTTTAATATTTTCTGCAATTTTAAATAAGGAGATATTTTCCAGATACTCATTTTTATTATCTTTTCCTAAAGTCGCTTTAAGGAAATCGTACACATAGTTGTTGTATTTTGATTTCTTTGATCGCATATGTTTTTCCCAATCAAATACCCCTGCATTTGTTACGGCACATTTAAACATATCTGGATATCTGGAGACGCAGTTAATTGAAAGATAACCTCCAAAACTTGTTCCCATAACAGCAATATTTTCTTTATCTATGATATTTTGTTTTATGAGTGAATTTGTTGCATCAATGATATCAAGGTGCATTTTGTGAAATATGTATCGGTTATTATGAGATATTATTCTGCCATACCCTTCTGAACCTCTGTAATTAACCTGCAGGACGGCATAGCCGCGACTTGCCAGGATCTGAACTTCAGGATTAAAGCCCCAATTATCTCTGACCCATGGACCTCCGTGAATTAATACAACCGTTGGAAATGGAGTCTGGCCATTTATTGGTTTTGTTAAATATCCATGGAGTTTTAAACTATCTCTAGTAATAAATTCAATTGGTTTTGTTTCTGCATAGTATTTTGGATCAATCCAGGGACGACTTTGAAAAAGTATCTGCAATCTACTGTTTTTTAGATTAAGTCGATAATATTTGGCCGGTTGTCGATCGCTAAAACTCTTTATTAGAAATATTGTAAAATTCGTATCAGAATCAATTATTTGATTTACCGTAGCAGGCAGTTTTTTATCAATAAAATTTTGGATATGGTTCAACGAGTCATCAAACCACACTGAGGTCGGATATTTTCTGTTATATATAACTCCTCTTAACTTTGTTTTCTCAGGTTTAAGAGGATTGTGAAAAAAACATAGTTTACCATTGAAGTCAAAATGGGAATCTTGAAATATAAGTGTATCTATTGAATCTGACTTTGTATTGTACACATAT
>JAUVGS010000327.1 GCA_030593665.1 Chitinivibrionales bacterium
GCAATTAAATTATTTATGCGTCATAATTTTGCTATAGCGAACTAATAAAATGTGGGTTTTTAGATATTATAGACTTATTTTAGGTCTGATGATCGACAAAATCTATGACGCTTATATAACCTGTGGTAATCGGTGTTTAACAGGAATTTAGCAGAGATAATCAGAAATTCCCGGGAATTGTTACAATGCAGGTATTACCGCCGTAAAAAAGGCCCTGCCATTTCATACGATAGAAACAGGCCGATACCGAATCCCTTCTGGGACAACCAGAGCGGCTGTTTTTCGTGTTCGTAGAGGACCGTTTCATCGTCCTTGTCTGTTATCCTGGTACGCGGCAGGAGTGAATAGAGAAACGGTTCAATAACCTCGAATCGTATATTAAAAGGTCTTTTCACTATTTGAAGCATTAGCGCTGAGTTGAACCATATCTCCCTTGTAAAATTTTCCCGCCGGTTATCGATGTTAAAGGTTATTTCCGTTCCATTATCACTGTTGTCACCGTAATACTTTGTCTGAAAGGTGAATTTGGTGTCAAACAGCAGCATGAATCCGAATCCGAGAAAACCCGTCTCTTTGTCAATTAGAGGGAACATGGCACTGATATCGACCCCGAAATCAAAACAATTCTCGTTGGCATAGGAGAATCGTTCCCAGAAAACCTCGTCTCCCGAAACAACCGATGTATTCCAGTAGGTTTCCTGAGTGCCGCCGCCAACCCACCGTTCATAGGTGTTGTTCAGCCGGGTATAACTGTATTCCAGCAGCAGTGCCGCATCGATATAATGAAACCGCTCACCAAGGATAAGATTGATATTGGGATTGAACTCTACGGAGATATTTCGTGATTTTTCCTTTGCATCATTCTCAATTTCAAGGTTCTCAGACAGGGCGGTTCCAAAAGTTTTCCCTTCATAGTCCAGGGAGATAAAGGTGTTCAACGCATACCGCTTCCCTCTCCGCCAGTTGATATTACCGTAAAGCTTAATCATCCCGTCACGGGTCGTTTTACTCCAGGCACTCTTTTCATACTCTCCACTAAAATTATTATAGAGAGTAGTGTCAACGATTATGAAGTTTGTATCAGTTGTATCAGGTATATCAGGACTCCACCTGAACTGGTCCTGATGACCGAACTTATAGGTGAAAAAGCCACCAAGTTTTACCTTTTTTAACGTTGCTGCGCCTTGCAGATCAAACCGGTAGAGGGGACCCGTGGAATACTCTCTTTGCAGCCAGGCATCACCCTCGGTACTTCGCGGTCCGAAAATGTGGTTGCAACCTGTAGTTGCCCATCCCCACAGAGCACGTTCGGTCGTATCTTTAATACCGTTTTTTGTATAAATGAAATTCTGTTTCAGTGCAAGGGTATTTTCATACTCAAACCTCAGTGCGAGTCCAACGGGAACTTCCCGCACATTAAATCCCATCGCGCCCCGAAGATAGATATTGTTGATGTTATGCTGAAGGGAGTAGTCAAAGGGGATATATCCGTTATTATCTGAATCAGTCATATTTCCTTTAGCATCATTACTTAATCCATCAATGGCATAGTTTAGATCCAGAGTGGCCATCAGATTCTTTTTGAACCGACGGGTATAACCGATTTGATTGTCTATGGAATGGATCTTACCACTGTGCTCGAATTCGGCATCTCCATCGATCTCTTCAATACCGGTAGTCGTATAGGTTGTTGCATTCGGTTTATTATCCGGTTCATCGATATCACCCCACCATGGCCTCTGCTGGTATTGGGAATAATAGGAAATAAAATAGTCAGGCCATTGAAGGATATCCTGCGGATAGAGAGTATAGGAAAAGTATGGGTTTGATCCTATAGTAGAAATACGGGTGTTGGCAGTTGAACCGGAGTTCAGAGCCAGAAGTATCAAAACCAAGAGCGTTACCGATGTTTTCATGTCAATTCTCCTTCCGAAAGGAAGTTAAACCGAGTATTGAAAAAGTTTTCTATAGAGAAAATCTGATATTCCAAAATACGTATCGACTTATACAATAATATACTCCAAAAACCAAAAAACGTTAGAATTCTTCTTTTTCCGCCCACCGACGCTTGAAAATATTCTTCAAACCGGTTGAAACAAAAAAACCGAGCCGCACACCTGATTGAGATACCCACATACTCTCTTTTTTCAATTCATATATCACTTTATCACCGCTTGCATCGGTCAAACGGGTCCTTGGTGTCAGATTGTATATAAGCGGCTGTCCGATATCCAGCCTGAAATTATAGCCGCCGCGTCGATAGATAATATTTATTGTGGTATTCAGCCAGGTTTCAGTATCGTAGTTCTTACGAATATTTTCTACATCGAATGTAATGTCAGAAGAAGTAGTTGTATTTAATCCGAAATATTTATTCATCCATAAAAACCTTCTCCAGAGCAGCAGGGTAACTCCCAACGCAACATTTTGATTCTTCGAACCAAATATCGGAAATACCGTATTGATATCCAGCGCCAGTTCGAAAAAATTCTGTTTTGCATAGGAGTAATCGCGCCAGGAATAGTCATCCTTGTCATACACCTTTTCTCCAGCACTATTAGTGTAATATGCACGGGTATTAACATATGATTCTATCTGGCCGCCGCCAACGTTGTATTCCCGTGTGAAATCGTAGCTCATGTGGGAGTAATTGCAGAGAATCGCCGCGTCAATGTAGCACATTTTGTGTTTCCATGGATAAATATTGAAATTCGGATTTATTTGAAAAACAAAATTGCGGGACTCTTCTACATATCCGTCCTCAACCGACAGATTTTCCGAGAGCACTCCTGTTGAGTCGATATGGGTGTACCGTGTCAGGACAAGGGTATTGAATTTCCATTTTTTACGGGTTATCCAGTTATAATTTCCATAGAGACGACCAGTGATATTTCTAATTTTTTTGGTTCCGCTCGCAGTATATCCTCCCAGAAAATTGGAATCCAAATCATTTTGTGCGCTTGCAGCAGACTCCCAGGAATATTGATCCAGAGTACCGTAGCGGAACCTGAACCGTCCGCCGAATTTAAGTCTGGGAAATGTTGTCGCAGCCTGCACATCGAGCTTGAAAAGAGGCCCCATTGCATATCTGCTTTGAAACCTGGCCTCTCCCACAGGATCAGATGCTTCAAAAATATTCTGCCCCTCTGTCGCTGACCATGCCCAGATAAGCCTGTTTACATTTTTCTTATATTTCACACCGTTTCTCGTAAATTCAAATTCAAGATCCGGATCGCTTGCGAAGTCGCTGCCAATACCTATCATTAATCCTAACGGACGATCATTAATTTTCAGCGCCAGAATAGATCGCAGATACAACTCCTGTATGGAATGATGTTCATCGTAATTAAATTTTACTGAATTCCCACCGACAAAAGTACCCGATGCCTTATTTCTCATGGAGCGTATTAAGTATGTCAGATCGAATCTTGTTCGTATTTTTTCTGATACTTCCCGGCCAAATCCGAT
>JAUVGS010000549.1 GCA_030593665.1 Chitinivibrionales bacterium
CACCGACCTATCTTGTCGTTTTTGATAGAACAAAAGATGGCCGAAGGAAAACCTGGGAAGAGCGTCTTACTCGTGAAGAAGTTGTTATGGATGACGGACGGGTCATTGTTGTTGTTGGTGGTTAAAGCCATTTTGGTATACCAGCCTGAAATTTCCTCTCCTCCATAATGAAATAATATTCTAAATCAAAATAGTAACATATCGAATCTATTTCCGGAAGTACTGCGGAACGGACAATTTTGCCACGACAACTCCCTGCGCAATTTGAGGCAGTCGCACAAAAAATGATCCTGAAACGTCGCTGTATTGACCGACATGGAGAACACGTCCACGAAGATCAGTAACTTCCACGCGCAAAAGGGGAACAGAGGCGCCATGTATCGGAATTTTCACTTTCCCGTGCAGCGATGCTGCAAATATTTTTCGCGCGGTAAAAGTACCCTGTTTTATCACTGGAGTTTTCATATAAACGTCTGGAGTCACCGCCGTGGTATTTACCGGGTAACTGTACCCGTCAACAAGATATTTATGAAACAGGTTATGCAATTCTTTTATCTTCGCGAGTTCACTTGAGGAGATACCGCCGGAGAGCAGATTATTGCTCTCTCCCACATCCAGAGAAAGATTATACAGGCGGAGCCTGTTCTTGTTTACTTTTGAAAATTCCTGATGCGGAGCTATACTATCCAGATAGATCAGCTTCCATTCCGCTCCGGTGGAATCTTTACGGGTGATACAAAAATTCTCACCATACTTTGACGCGCTGAATTGAGCTTCTCTGATTTTCAAATCCGTACCGTCACCTTTAAATGCCGGTAAAATGTCCCAACTGTCAACCCCTTCATCCTTTGCCAGTTTTACTCCGGCGATACCTGCCGCAGTGCGGTAAACATCCTGAAGACTGATAAGTTCATCCGTCACGGTTCCCGGCTTAATGACATTACTCCAGTGGGCAATAAATGGCACACGATGCCCGCCCTCCCAGATATCACATTTCTTCCCATGAAGTTTCGTACCGTCAAGAACGCCGGTACCCCGGTGGTCTGAGTAATTTGCCCACTCTGTTGCACCATTATCACTGGTTACGATAATAAGGGTATTATCAAAAACACCTTTACTCTTTAGAGCAGAAACAACATCACCGACAATGGCGTCTATTTCCGCAATATAATCCGTGTAGTTGTGAGGCGTCTTTTCCTGAAAAAGCTTATTCGGAGTAGTTGGTGTATGCGGTCCGGAGAGAGGAAGATAGAGAAAAAATGGTTTGTCATTGGCGGCACTTTCTATGTACGATACCGCTTTATCCCGCAATGTTGCCTGAATTTTGTTAAAATGCCAATCCTGTTCGGTAAATCCACCTCGCAAAATATTAAGTCCGGTTCCATCGGCAGGAACATCAACGATGTTTTTATTTATCGCGTCCTGCGAGCCTTGCAGCCAGTATGCCGTATTACTTAAAAATTTTCCATTCTCAAAATAAAAGTAGGGTGGGATATCGGCAGAAGAGAGATGCCCGAACGACTGCTCAAATCCTCTCTGGCCCGGTCCGTGGTCCAATCCCCGCGCCCAGTCTATGTGCAGATTGGCATTAAATGTCGCGGCAACGCCTTCCGCAATTGCACCGCCGGTTGTATAAATGTTAAAACCCAAATGCCACTTTCCCACATAGTAGGTGTGATAACCGCCATCTTTCAACACACCGGCAATGGTTCGTTTGCTTGAATCCTTCAGCCATATATCATTATACTCTTTCTGAAATGCCAGTTTATTAACCCGCACGGGATGCTCTCCCGTCAGCAGGCCATACCGGGTGGGGCTGCATATTGCCGACGAGGTG
>JAUVGS010000465.1 GCA_030593665.1 Chitinivibrionales bacterium
GCATCCTCTCCTGCAAATACAGTTAATAAATATAATATAAGAAAAAAGGCAGGTTGCTAAAAACCTGCCTTTTTTCTTATTAGAATGATTTTCAAATTATTCCCAGTTTATCCCTATAACTAAAATATGGAAGCTCCTGGATAAATCTGAGTAGAAGCGGAATGGCTTTTCACAAATCCCTCCGCTTAACTCATGTTTATTTTTTAACCTCACGTGTATTTGTCAGTTTTACATTATCAAGCTTGAATTTCCCCATTGTCCCTGCAACGGCCGGCCGAAATTCAACCGCAGTAACCGCATCAAGGTCGAGTTTGTTATTAAGGACTGCATCCGCCTCCTGATAATAGGGATACTTTTTAAAATTCCTCAAGGGAAGCAGTATATCATTCCACCCTTTTATACAGGTAACGCTTGCCACAAATGCTTCCTTGCCTGAATCATTGATATGAATCCGGATAATTTCCTCATCCCGTTCCGTATGAAAGTCAAAACGCAGAGCCCAGTGTTTTGACCAATTGCGCATTTCCATTGGTGCACTGTGTTTGGCAAAAGGATAGGAAACATATCCCCAGTCATTGTTAGCATATTCTATTTGGAATATCTTTTTACCGAATTTTTCCCGAAGGCTCCGGTCTTCCTGATCGATAACTTTGAAGAAAATTTCCGACTCTTCACCTGAAACAGCCGACCACATCGCCTCTTCAGGGTCCTCAAAGTCAAAAATAACAAGATCGGGTTCTTCTGATTTAAATGCATTCCAGTAATCATCAGGATCAACATACCCCGGAACTTCTTCAATGAATGAAATCTCATCAATGTAGATAGTTACCGGTATCCCGTCTTCGAGCCGGTTGCCATACTTGTCGGAGGAAAAACATATTTCCGTAATCTCACTCCAGTCAACTTCACCGGGTACCTCTATCTTTTTATTTTCGTCCCACCAGTTGCCTTGTGAATCGAATTCTTTCAGCGGTATCATAAAATAGTGCCAGTTCGTGTCAAGTTCGGCGAAATCCCTTAAAACAACATTTGTCTGGACCATTTTATTGTCGCTGTCATCATCCAGTAAACCGACAAATACCTGGGTAACATCCCGTCCGAATTTGGCCCAGAAAGCAAGGCCTGCTTTTGTTTTGCGTGCTTTTGATAAATCTATTTTTTTACCAAAGTTGATATTAATGCCTGAATAATCGGTATTATCAAGGTAAATACCAATGACACCGGGATTTTTTTCAGTATCGGTTGTTTTCTGGATTCTTTTTGCAGTTTTACCACCATAACCATGTGAAAACATTGAGCCGGTGATACCATCCTGAAAAACTGTTGTTATGATCTTCACTTCCGGGCGTTTTGCCACTGGTGGCAACGAAATAATTTCCTCACGCTCATCCCAATATTCCTCTTCAATATCAGGCGCCGGTTCAAACCGGTCCCTTATTATAAAGACGTCATCAACCCAAATACTGAATTTCTTATTATCACCCTTTTCAATGGTAATCTCAAACACACCGACCTTATCCCAATCAAACCGCATTGGAATTTCAACCTGCTTTTTCTCATCCCACCACATACCTCTCTTGCCGAAATCAGCGAGTGGAATGCTGAAATGAGTCCAATCCGTTGTAATATCATTGTATTTATTCAATGGTACTTTAACTCTTACCAGGTAGCCGTCACCATCTTCATCATCACCGAGTTCAGCGCAGGCAATTTCTCCACCGACAGACCCTTTAATCCAGAACTCCAAAGCTCCGGCCCGGTAGTATGGTTTTAAATTGTATAAGGTATTCCATAATTCAACAGCCCCACCTGAGTAATCATCCGCTACAAGATCCATACGGAGAGCGACTTCGCCATTCTTTCCGGATTCCTCTTCAATAAACACCTTTGATGCATCCGGATAGTGCCATTCATACCCGCCCGCAGCAAAATCTTCATCAAAAAAACGGTACACAATATCAGGATCTTCTATCTCCTTCTGCTGCGCTTCAAGCTTAGCAAGCACTGAAGGAAGCGGTTTTATCTGCAATCCACACCCGCAGAAGATAGCTGCTATTAATGGTATACTGAACAAACTTCGTACTTTCATTTACAATATCCTGTTTTAGAAATTAACCGTAAGGTAAAGATCTGTTTGCCATTGTCTGAAATCTCCCAGTGATGCATCGGAAGTCGCACCAGGCATATCATCCGCACCATCCGTGTGTAAGACATCCGTAAAACCAAAGGAACCGGTAATCATACCTCCTGCAGCGACTTTATATTCCAGGCCTACTGCCCAATGTATCTCTTTTAACACTGAATCAAAATGCCGGGTATACGCCGAATGATAATAACCCTGCGTAGTTTTCAATAACTGGAATCCTCCGAGCAATGAAGCCCTCTTCCAGAATGTCCAGTAAAGTCCGGCATTTACAAAATCAACTGCTATAGAGTAATGTGTTGCAGGGTATAATGCCAATCCGTCATTCTTCGCGTTAGATAATGTATAGCCGCCGGAAAAAATAAATGGATAGCGCCACCAGTTTCCGAGCCTGGCGATATCAACTGAAAGGCCGCCGCCAATTTCATAATAAT
>JAUVGS010000412.1 GCA_030593665.1 Chitinivibrionales bacterium
ACTCGAATATCGAAGGTGGTAAAGGTTCCTTTTCGGTACTCAAAATACCATTAATTTGAATAATTCACAAGGGTTTGAGTGTCAGGTTATAGGATTATGAAAGTGAAATATGCTATTTTATTTGTTACTTTTCAGCCACCAGGACACGAAGACACAAATAAAGAAATAGTTAGAATTTTAATTCTTAGCAGTTCTTATGCCTTCAGGTAGAAAATATTAGTTTTAATCTATTATCAGAAGAAAACTTATAACAAATAATGTATAGTTAATTTTTTTATCATACTACTGTTTGGTTTATAAAACGTAAAGGATATTTTTTCACCTTTGTGCCTTGGTGTCTTCGTGGCCTGATTTTTTACAGAAAGGATTTTATCGTAAAATGAAGATCCTGTTAATAATGGCGGCCGACGAGTCTGAGATGATGCATACCAATAATCCGGTAATGCCGCTCTCACTTCCTATTCTCGCTGCAACAGCGCCGGAACATGATTATACTATCGTTGACCTTCTTGCGAAAGAGACATTCGATTATGATGATCCGGTGGACCTGGTCGGCATCAGTGCGCGGTTTACCTCGGAAGATCACGCATACCGCATAGCGGGTGAATTCAGGAAAAGGAATGTACCGGTTGTGCTCGGCGGGCCGCAGATTTCCGCAAAACCGTACGAAGCAATCAAACATGCTGATGCGGTCGTTGTCGGCGAAGGTGAAAAGCTCTGGCCGGTTCTTCTTGCTGATCTCCAACAGAATACTTTGAAAAAATTTTATGTATGCTCACCGCAACCGTTTGATGCTCAGGGTAATACGGTACATCAGATTGATACGTTCCTTGATCTGAAAGATGTACCGATACCGTTGCGACACCTTAGCAAAGGGAAATATGTTTTTGATACCACCTTCGCTTCACGGGGCTGCCCCATAGATTGTGATTTCTGCTATGTCTCTGCACTTTTTGGCAAACCTTTTCGATTACGGTCGGTTGAGGATGTCGTAGCTGAGATTCAAACCTTTAAAAGAAGGTTCTATTACATTATTGATGATACGGTATTTGGTAAACCTTCCACCTATGATTATTACAGCCGCCTCTATGATGAGATCGGTAAATTGAAAAAGGTACGGTACTGGATGGGACAGGCGAACCTGGATGCGGTTGCTGATGAAAAGGGGAGAGAGGTAATTAAAAAAGCACGGAATGCGGGTTTCCTCTATGCGGCGGTTGGTATAGAATCAATCAATCCATTGACACTCAAGAAATCCGGCGCCATTCGAAAAATGGGTGTACGATCGACAGATGAAGCCCTGGATCGTATAAAAGAACATATCCGGGTTTTACAGGATATGGGTATTATTGTTTCCGGATGGTTCGTACTCGGGTATGAGGATGATACGGTTGATACCTATTACCAGACCTATGAATTTTGTAAAGAGACAAATATTCTTCCGGCGATTTTTCCGGTAAATGCCCTGCCGGGAACCCGCCTGTATGATCGCATGGAAAAATCAGGCAGAATTAAAAACACCCGCTTTTCAAATATTCTTCACCCGGATATGCACGATGACGAAATAGAAAAAGCGTTGAAATATATTATTAAAGACGGCTACTCATTGAGAAGCAATGTAAAACGTATAGCTTTCTATCTGACGCGATTTAAAAAAGACAAGATTCATAACGCGATTTTTTTATCGGTTCTTCAGGGTAAATTGAAACAGGGGGTGGACATTACTGCCGGGTAGAAAATGAAGTACTCCTATGTTTACCTGCTACTGCGAAGTGGTAAAATAATCCATCAGCAGCCGCACACCAAAGCCGGTACCGAGCTTGACCACTTCTCCCCGCGTTTCACCTTCGTTGAAGGCGGTTCCTGCTATGTCAATGTGCGCCCAGGGAAGTCCTTCAACAAAAGATTCAAGAAATGCGGCTGCGGTAATAGATCCTGCATGGCCGCTTGTCATTTTAGAGATATTCCGCAGGTCTGCGATATCACTTTTCATGGATTCGCGGTGTTCGTTATAAAGCGGCATGCGCCACAACCGTTCTCCTGTTCTTTCACCCGACTCGAACAGCTTGTCAGCCATCGTATCATTATTGGAGAAAAGCCCGGCTATGGTATTGCCAATCGCGGTAACGATTGATCCTGTCAGTGTGGCGAGATCGATAATCCCGGTAGGTTTGAAGTGTTTAATGCAGTATGAAATGCCGTCGGCGAGTGCGAGCCGTCCTTCAGCATCGGTATTAAGGATCTCTACGGTTTTCCCGGAATATGATTTGCAAATATCTCCCGGGAAATATGATTTTCCGTCAATAGCATTGTGGGCCGCGGTAATAACGCCAAGCACATTCACTTTTGGTTTCAGGGCACTCAGCGTTTTCATTATACCAAGAACAGCAGCCGCACCGGACATATCACAGCGCATTGTTTCGATATGTTTGGTGGGCTTCAGATTCTGCCCGCCTGAATCGAATGTAATGCCTTTACCGACTATGGCCGTAATTTTCTTTGACTGACCGTTTCCTCTATAGTTTATGAAAATAAGGCGTGGTGGATAGGGAGAGCCCTGCCCCACAGCGTAGAGCAGGTTGAGCCCTTTCTGTTTCATCTCTTTCTCGGTAAGTATAGTACAGGTAATTGCATCGGATTGGTTCGCAATAGTCCGGGCCTCTTTTGCAAGTCTCTCAGGAATGATCTCACTTGCATTTTCATTCACCAGACTGCGTGCGTAGCAAGTGTTCTCGCAGAGTGCCGCCGCACTTTTAACCTCTTTATTTGAAATGGTCTCGCTTACTACTTCCAGAGCCTCGACATGGTTGGGTTTTTTACTTTTATATTTGGAAAAGGTATATGAACCGAGCATGATACCTTCAAGTAGTGCTAACGCAGAAGTTTTCTTCAGCCCCTTTAATTTCGGTTC
>JAUVGS010000490.1 GCA_030593665.1 Chitinivibrionales bacterium
AGCATTTGATTCCAACGAAGGCCGAACGGTCTACCGCTATAGTCACACGACAAAATCCTGGGTAAAAGAATTTTCTTATGAGGATCTTGGCGGAGAACATTTCGATGGCCTGGAAGTAATCGCGACAAAAAACAGTGTGAAAATTTATCTCTCCGATATGACAACCGATTATATCGGAATTGTTACTAAAAAGAACGGTTCATGGAGTCTTTTGTCTTTGAATAAATACAAAGACGATAAAGCCGAATATGTTGAAGGTATGGGTTACGGTGCATTTAATCATTTTTGGGCATCTTCAGGAAATGTTTTATACGAGATAGGCGGCGGCGGTTTGACGGTCATTGAACCGCCGGAAACGGTAACGGTCTCTATTCCTGTTGAACAGACATTCGCCGTAGTAGAACACTCTCCCGCGGGAACTGTTGTTGGCGAAATTACCGTTAATTCATCAAATACCGCTCAAACAAATCTCACGATAATAAACAATATCCCCGAATTCGAAGTTTCCGACCAGTCACCATTTACGATAACGGTTACGGCAGGCGCCGACCTTGACTACGACAAACAGAAAGTATACCAGCTTATTGTTGTAGCGTCTCCTGATCCCGGAGTCATTGGCGAACCGGATACCTCCATTGTGACAATTCATATTATTGAGGCCACCGGTATTGCGGAGGAAAAAAAATCAGTTCCATCATTCGCAAAAACACGTTTTCTTATTTCAGGAAACAGACTTACCATTGAAAGGCTTGAAAAATGCGCGTTTAATTTATCAATAGTCAATGTACGAGGACAAAACATACTGGCAATTATGAATACAGGCAATTCTGTTATTGATATCTCTGCCCTTTCTCCCGGGATCTATTATGTTTCTATACTTTCGGGGGAGGATAAATTTTTAAAAAAAATGTATGTTAAATAGAGAGAGGTACACTATAATTCAAACACCATTTTAGCACCTTAACTCCGACCTCTTTGATTTTGCTATAAATTTTTCTTGAATAGTAATCGAGATTGTGGTTCTCCATTCAGAATTGATACAACTATCTGTTAATTTACCCTCTCTGCTCCTGATTATACATAAAAAGTTAGATAAAAGTATCCCCAGGCAATTAATAGTCGTGATGTAAACACCATGCTGTTTACTTTCCATGAGTACATATTTGTCTTGAATGACGCTACAGCTTCCGTAAATACCAGCTTGCAAACGTTCCTATTTCCTTATATTTGCGCAATACAGGCTATTTTAAGCACACATACGCCATTTTCATATAATATACGATTGTTTATATTTTTTAAACGATATTAATAATTATTTGTCACATTAGCACTGTTTTTTGTGTATCTTTCTATATAACGGAACAGTACACCATCACGCTATCACTATCAACTGGGGGCCGTTGATCCGTTTGATATTTTAAAAATTTCAATCCAGAGTTAAAACAAAGTGCATCTACCAATGAAAGTTTCAGAAAAAGTCGGAGTATGGTTTGTGAAGTCCTGATAGGTGTTCCCCCTCCTATTGAGGAACCGGAGCGTTAACCGACGCGCCGACTTTATAGAGTATACATCCGACTTTTGCCGGTACTTTCATCAAACTATCATTTTTTTAGAAAGGCGGCACCATGAGAAAGCTTATAACCCATTGCGGAAAAAGTGCAGTGCGTATAGCTATTGCCACACTGACACTGTTGGTCGTTGGTTCACTAACTGCGTTTGCATCAAATTCTTTGTCCACCGGGTGGCACACTCTTGACGGTGAACGGGCAAAAATATCTGCCGTGACAGCTTCCCCTTCCGGTGCGACATCCGTGAATATCGACTTCACCCTGTCGGGTTTCTCCACTCAAAGGGTAACACACGACAATAAAACCTGGCACAACATCACTTTTCCCGACCAGTGTAACGCTGGTATTGTTGGGGCGCCTGATCTTCCCCTGATAAGACGCTATGTCGCGGTTCCACCGGGCGCATCCGTCACTGTCAAAGTAAGCGGCGTGAAGTTTGAAACTTATGAGGATGTTACTATCAAGCCGCACCAGCGCCTCTTACTTGAAATGGAATCACCCGCTGACAGAGCCTTTACAATCGACAAACAACTTTACCGCACCGACCGTTTTTATCCCCGCGCATGGGCGGCTGCTTCCAGAACAGTCGTTATGAGCGGAGTTCATCTGGCTATAGTGGAAATAAACCCTTTTCGCTACAACCCGGTTTCAGGAACAATGCAGGCCGCTTCAAAAATAACCTGCACGGTCACTTATACCTACGGTACTCCCGGCAAAAGGGTAACATTCCCATCAAATCTGGAAAACACCT
>JAUVGS010000042.1 GCA_030593665.1 Chitinivibrionales bacterium
GTATGTCGTACCGAAGGGTGCACGCAAAGGTACTGAATTGAAATCCAACGAGATGACTACCGTGGTCAAGGGGCAGAAAAAGGTACGTGTGCAGACAATGCGCGAAACTGAGGAAGAGGAGAAAATTATCGCCACCGATACCACCGGCGAAACCATCGATACAACTAAAGATACGACTGCATCGGCAGATACCACTGCAACTGATGACGTCAAGCTGGTGCTTAAGGTGATATCACCTGAGAATGGCCTGATTGTTCTTCCGGAAGGCCAGGTGGTTGTTGCCGGTAAAGTGGCTCCGCCCGACGCAACGGTTCGTGTCCGTGGTGGTGAGGTAGTGGTAAAACCAAATGGAGAGTTTCGTAAAATAATAACAGGACCCAGAGAAGAAGGCCAGTACAATGTTGATATTGAAGCAGCATATAAGAACCAGTCAAAGACTATAACCAGATTTTTCATAATCAAGGTAGTCCCTGTTGATCTGCAGTTGACGGTCAATGAACCGAAAAACAATCTGGTTGTGAATAAACCGCTTATTAAGGTTTCCGGATATGTAACTCCTGGTGCGGAAGTAACCGTGAATGGAATGAATGTTATTGTCCCGGCGAATGGTAATTTCACAAAAGAAGTACCAATACCGGATGAAGAGGGTGAAATCATCCTGGAAATAGAAGCTATGCTTGGTGATAAGATAAAAACAGAATCGCGGACAGTGATTTATAAAATTGCAGAAGGGGACATTATAATTTCTATACAATTACCGGCTGATAAGCAACTGGTATGCGAACGAATGATACTTGTGAAAGGGGTTGTGCAGCCCGCGAGTATCACTGAAATCTCAATACTTGGAGCAAGTGTACCGGTCCGTAATGGATCCTTTTCCGATTTTGTTTTACTGCCGGATGAGTCGGGTGAACATGAGATAGATTTTGAAGTTACCAAGGAAAGCAGCAGCAAGTCGGTACGCCGGATTGTCCGGTATGAGCCGACGAGCGACAAGTGCAATGCTGATGCGCCCAATATCCAGCCTTCCTATTTACCGACGAATGCGAATAAAAACCCATTGACTTTCACCGTATATGATAAAACACCATCCGACGAAATCACTTTTCACTCCTCGGTAGACGGTGCAAAGGATTCTGAAACCGGCTCGCCGGGTGCACGATTTAATCTCGATCTTGAGGAAGGCCTTCATTTCTATGAAGTATATGCTGTTGATATAGCCGGGAATAGATCACAGAAAGTTACCGGTAAAGTTGCCTACCTGATGAAACTTCCCGTAATTCGGTTAAGCAAACCCTCAGGGTCTTACAAACTTCTGCACATTCCACCTTCAACACCCCAGGGCGGTTTCCGGCCGGAATTTACCGTGGAGTTTTCTGTAGAGAACCTGCCGGATGATAATCCCAAACTGTTGAAAGATGTTCGCGTAATAAATAAAACATCCGGTGATACCGAATCATTGAAAAACTTTACAACAGATATAGATTTTGATTTTGATATCGATTTAAAACGAGGGAAGAACCAGGTCATTATTGAAATACGTGATATTAACGATAGAATTATCACAAGGGAAATAACGATAGAAGTTAAATAGTGTCTGTCCGGAAAGTATCTGTTTGCCGTCATTCCGGTATTCTTTTCAGCCGGAATCCAGCTTTTTTGTATAAATCAGGGCATGGATTCACACCTTTGGCGCACTTCGCCCGCCTAAAACATGCGCGGTGTAATCCTCAGCAAGGGGGAAATGACGTTTTCGGACAGACACTAAATAGTATCTGTTAAATATAGCTTGTTTTAGATGTCATTCCCGCTGGAAGCATGCGCGGTGTAATCCTCAGCAAAGGGGAAATGACGGTCATTTGTCAATTGTTAACAGAAACTAAAACAGAAAATAATATTGCATATATATAATTGCATCCTATGAGAGGAGATCGAAGCGTGGTTAAAAGAATTTTTCTGATCTGCAGCGTTATCGTCATACAGACGTGGGCACAGAGTCCAACTGATAAAGAAGATGCTTCTGCGGGAAAAGAAAAAACGGCTGTGGAAAAAGTGGCAGAGGATACAGAGAGTAACAAACCAAAACCAGAGCCGGTTAAAAAGGAAGAGACCGTGAAGAAGGAGGCTGAGACTACAGCACCGCCACCAGCAGAAAAGAAACAGAAAAAGGATGATAAGAAAGAGCCGGAGAAAAAGTCTAAACCGGTAAAGCGCTCTGCAGCAAAGGAAGAAAAAGTTGTGCTGCCGGTTGATAATATCGATGTGTCTACCGCGGTTGAGATCCCCAGCGGGGTGTTATTCGGCAAGTTTGCAAAGGAAGACGGCCCCTTCCTCCTCCAGGGAAGTATCATTGTTCCCTCAGGACAGACACTTGAATTCGGGCCGGGTTGTAAGATATATGTCGGCGGGAAATACTCTACCATAACGGTGTTCGGTCAGCTGATTGCAAAGGGAACTCCAATGGAACCGGTTATTTTTCAGTCTGCAAATAAAAAACCAAATCCGTGGGACTGGGACCGTATATACTGCAGAAGCAGACGGCGGTCGAGCTTTGAGTACTGCCTTATCAGACATTCCAACTATGGTATCTATGTTGAAAACGGTTCTGCGGAGATAAAGAACTGTACGTTTAGCCATAACTCCCTGCATGGCCTTGTGGTGAAGAATTCCGATGTTGTCATTTCAACATCAGTATTCAAACGGGGCCATGTCTGCGCAATCTTCTGCGATGCCGGTGCAAGTGTTACCGCTGACAGCCTGACGCTGAAAAACAATATAACCGGTATTGCGTGTGCTGACAAATCCTATTTAAAAATGGAGAGAGGAGTTATTGAAGGAAATAATAACGGTCTGGCTGTCCGTGAAGGCGCTTCGGTAAATATTATTGCTGCTGATATAACCAGTAATAAGATCGGTGTCGTGTCGGAAAAACTGATAAATAAAAAGCTCCGTGAAATGGTTTATAATAATACACTTGATATGAAATTGGTGACACATGCTGAAATGGAAAAGATTTTAAGGCCTCCCGAAGAAGTTAAATCAATTGTGTTACCCAAGACGAAAACGGATATACAAGTGAGTAATAATTTTAAGCCCGGTTTCTTTGCGTTAAAAGCGCCGCGTGAGCAAACGGCAAGTTTCATCGGTAATGTCAGTATCGGTTTTAAATATTTCGCTCCGACAACACAAAAACATCCCTGTGATATTGATACAAACACCAGCCAGCCTCAGAAATATGGACAGACAAAATATTTGGGCGAACACAGTGATGACTGGTATGCGGGATTTCAGCCTGAGATCATTGTTTTTGCCCAGGGAAAACGCGGCCTTTTAGACGTTAATATAAATTCAGACCTGTATGTCAACACCTGGGTTGATAACTATGTGAAAGCTAATCTGTTTACTCTGTCAATGAATTATGCAGACCAGCATATTATTATCGGTGATTATTATGAGAATATCTCTGAAACCTCCATATCGGGAAGAAAATTGCGTGGTATTAAATATACCGGTAATTTTTTACCCATGGGCAGGGGAACAAAACGGGTGGAATTTAAACTTGCGGCTGGTCAAAGTGAACCGAAGAAGAGTATCGGTGATCCGGAGGTTGATATTTTCGGCGATACTGTGGATAATGCAATACGACAGCAGTTGACCTATGTTGCTAACCTCTCGGTAAAACCGACCCATAACGTTACCATTTCCGCACGCGGTCTGATCTCACATGACCAGGATGCAAAGGCGCTGTTCAGTCAAGAAGAAGATATTGTATTAACTGATACTATTCCTGAAGTTCCTGATCCTATTTCTGCCGCAACCGGGTGTATTGAAGCAAATATCGTCCTGTTTGACGGGAAAATGGAGATAACCGCAGAGCTTGATATGGGGGCTGCCGATACTCTCAGAAAGGATACTATAGTAACGGCAATCGATACGGTGACAACTATCTCCGGAACTGATTCCATAGTATATGATACCACTATTGATGAAAGTGATTTCGAGGAAATTGCATGGTATAAACCGCAGATAACTAAAGCTGTACCGCGTGTGTTCGGGGTTATTCATCCGGACAGCAACAATTATGCATTCTCGCTTGATGTACAGGGTACATTACAGGGATTTGATTTAGGCGCCTCCTATACCGAGATCGCAGAAAATTATTTCTCCGCAGGAAATCCCTACCTGGAGCCTGACAGGCGGATTATTACCTTTGATGCGGAAAAACAATTCAGTGATAAACTGAATGCACAGTGTACCTACGAATATGAACGTACCTCGGCTTCCTATATTTTTGCGAAGGATGAAGAGACGCCAACGGATAATAGTACATTTGAACTTGAAGGGGCGTATGCATTCGGTGAGAATAAACCTTCCGTCAGCGTGGATTATGGATTACGAATTCAAGGTAAAGATGATATGGGATCATACGTATATTATGTCCCTGAAGATACTGTTGTCGATATTATCACAGGAGATACTTCCATAACACTCACCTCCGCAACGGAAGATTCGATGTATGAATATTCGAGAATTGACAATTCAATTGCGTTGGAACTAAAACAGCGTTTTGAAAACGGTATTGATTACAGCCTTAAGTATCAATTCGTGAATAAAAATGATATATCTGTATATCCGGATTCGATTGATAACGCAAACAATGATGATACCTGGGAGAATACGATTACCGGCCGTTTCGGTTTCAGAATTAAAAGAAGGGTGAGGAATAAAACGACGATTAAAGTGAAATTCAAGAACGAGGAAGATGAAGATATGGCGCGGATTGATTTTAAAATCTCGGATAATCTGCGGATTAATATAATTCCTCGTAAATTATCACTCTCACTAAAGGGTGAATATCGCAAGAGGGTTGAAGAAGAGGATAATGACTCTTTATATGGCGTCCGGGATGAGATTAACCTGACACAAATGACAATACAAACCGAGATAAAATACGCAATTACTTCACGGCTTTCTCTTATGGTCATGGGTAAATATGAAGATTACTACGATGAATCTGAAAGCTCCACGGAGAATTACGATGTCAAAATTGGCGGACTGCATCTGACATATTTATTTTAGAGGCATGCCGCGTATAAGAAATACATCTTCAAGAAAAGAAACGCGAGAATTCGCGCTTCTTTTATACCTGCTTTCCGTACTATTGTTCAGCGGGATGATGCAGCCTTCTTCTGCCATGTTTCTCATTCCTATGGATGGCGCTCAGACCGACCATCTCAAGGCCTATGGTGTTGTGTATAATGCCCTTACGGAAGGGGTGAGAGCCTTCTGGCTTCTCAACTACTGTGGCGGTTCATTCGCACTTGATGACTCAAAAGAGGTTGAACTCACTGCCCGTAAATTCGGCGTTGCGATCCGGCATATTTCCAATGCGGAATTCGCAGAGATACTGTCGGTTATTGAGAATAACAATATGGAAAAGGTGACTCTTGAAAAAGCCCCTGAAATTGCCGTGTACACGCCGCCGGGGAACCTGCCGTGGGATGACGCCGTTACCATGGCATTAACCTATGCGGAGATCCCTTATGATAAAATTTATGATAAAGAAGTAGTCACAGGCAAGCTGGCTGACTATGATTGGTTACACCTGCACCATGAAGATTTTACCGGGCAGTACAGTAAATTCTACCGTTCATTCCGCCATGCCGCTTGGTATCAGCGGCAGAAAATGGAGCTTGAAAAACTGGCGAAAAGTCTGGGATTTAAAACCGTCCCGGATTGCAAAAAAGCGGTTGCTCTCGCAATCAAACAGTATATAGAAAAGGGAGGTTTTCTTTTTGCTATGTGCAGTGCAACCAATACCCTCGATATAGCACTCGCTGCCCTTGGCACTGATATCGTTGAAGTTCCCTTTGACGGGGATGGTGTTGATCCGAACTATCGGGCGAAGCTTGATTATTCGAACTGTTTTGCTTTTGAGAATTTTACTATCCGGACCGGGGCCATGGAGTCCTATTTCGGCAATATCGATGTTAATATGGTGAATACACAGTTTCGTAAACCAGCAATGGATTTTGATCTGTTTTCATTCAGTGCCAAACTGGATCCGGTACCCACAATGCTGACCCAGTGCCATACGGCAACAGTCAGTGGGTACTTCGGCCTGTGCACCTCATATAATAAGGATGTGATGAAGAAGAGTGCCGTTGTACTTGGTTTTGTGCCGAGAACCAAACGAGTGAAATACCTTCATGGTATCAAGGGGAAGGGACAGTTTGCGTTCCTTGGCGGTCATGACCCTGAAGACTACGCACACCTGGTAGGGGACCGGCATACCATGCTTGAACTGCATAAAAATTCCCCCGGTTATCGCCTGATACTGAATAATGTATTATTCCCGGCTGCTGAGAAGAAAGAAAAAAAGACATGAAATTTGGGGAGAATAAAAAAGCAGTCTGGTCATGGTGTCTCTATGATTGGGCTAATTCCGCCTTTGCCCTGACAGTCATGGCTGCGTTTTTCCCCGGATTTTTCAAAGGATACTGGTCCCCGGATGTTGATGCTGCCGTGAGTACCGCACGACTGGGTTTTGGAAACTTCATCGCAGGAATCTGTATTGCCGTGCTGTCTCCGGTATTAGGAGTAATTGCAGGAATCGGACGAACAAAAAAACAGTTTATTACCTTTTTTATACTACTTGGTATACTGATGACCGCGTGTCTTTATTTTGTCCCAGCAGGAGCATGGATAGTTGCGCTCACTATATTCATTCTTGCCCGGTTGGGATTTGCACTTGCCAATCTTTTTTATGACTCCATGTTGATCGATGTCGCAGAACCAAAACAGTATGATTTTATTTCATCACTGGGATTTGCTGTTGGCTATCTTGGGTGTGGTATTCTGTTTATTCTTAACCTGATAATGTATGAGAAACCGCACCTCTTTGGTTTCTCAACAGGAGCGGGTGCTATTCGGTTCTCTTTTTTAATTGTTGCGATTTGGTGGTTCGTTTTTTCACTACCCTTGCTTATCTATGTCAAGCCTAAATCGGGATCACAGAAAACAGGCTTTTTTTCAGTACTGCGAAATGGTCGTAAGAATTTAACGAAAATCGCTAAGGAAATCGTACACACACCGACAATACTATTTTTTTTTATTGCCTATTTTTTCTATATTGACGGTGTGCATACTATAGTTATGATGGCGACTGATTTTGGATTGTCAATCGGGATTTCTCTTGGTACGTTAATGATAGCGCTGCTCTGCGTACAGTTTATTGCTTTCCCGGCCGCGCTTGGCTTTGGAATGTTTGCCCGGAAAATTGGCGCAAAAACAATAATACTCGCTGCTATCGGCGTCTATGTGGTAATTACCCTGGGTGGCGCATGGGTAATATCAACAGGCGTCCATTTCATCATTTTTGCGTGTATAACAGGAACCGCTCAAGGTGCTATTCAAGCACTCAGCCGTTCAATGTTTGCGGTTCTTATTCCGGAAAATAGAGAAACTGAATTTTTCGGCTTTTACAATATGATTGGGAAATTTTCTATAATTTTAGGCCCTGGGATAGTGGCATTTTGTAATCTGATCGCTTATTATTCCGGATTTGCCTCTCAAAGTGCTTCACGATTTGGCATCTCGACACTTGCTATACTTTTTATACTTGGCGGGATAGTTCTCTCAAAAGTAAAAGTGCACACGGTTACTGCCGGAAGAAATTAACTATATCATACGATCTCCGAAATTTCCAAAGCGGTGTTCCCTTTGCAAAGTGAGGCATAATGGCACTGCGGGTAGATGTGTTTGAGAAGGTCAGTTTTTTTTCTATTTTCTCAATAATGTCTTCACAAGTATCGAACGCATACACGCCGGTAGCAGGTAAAATGGGTGGGATTGCCGCTCTATGTTTTCGATACGCGACAGCCGCCTTATAACCGCACTCCCGAGCGCACTGCCATACCCGTTCATTCCAACTGCCAAATGGGAAAGAGAGCGAGGTAATTGCCTTTCCGGTGATATCTTCCAGGATTTTCTTCGATTCGGAAAGTTCGTGCAGTACATCCTTATCAGAAAGCAGGATGAGATCCGGGTGGGTAAGGGTATGGCTTCCTATTTCATGGCCGGCCTTCGCAATCAAGCGGACCTGCTCTTTTGATAATTGTTTTTGTGGTGCATAAGTATCCCATGATGAATACGTGTCAAGCGAGTTGACTACAGGGAATATGCTTGCTTTGCACGCATAGCGATCAAAGAGGGGAAGCGCGAGAGTGTAAAAGTTCTCAAATCCATCATCAAAAATCAGTGCGGCCTGCGGTGAATCACCTGATTCTTCGTGATGTTGTGCCGTGTCATAGGCCGTGCGTGTCGTATACCCGTTCGTATGCAGATAGGAGAGAAACTGCTCCAGTGTCACTTTCGTGATATACGACAGCTCCACAGACGGCGTTTCGGTAACTGAATGAAAAAGGAGTACCGGAATAGGGCAGGTACGTATTTGCCTGCCGGAAATTCTCCTTCCCCGGGAAAGCGTTACAAGGGAAATAACACCGATAAGTAAAGGAAGTATACCGATGCCGGTGAGTATATACAAGAATAGTATCATAAAACGGTCTTTATGAAAGGTGAACGAGTAATTAGTGTCTGGCCGAAAACGTCATTTCCCCCTTGCGGAAGATTACACCGCGCATGCTTTTAGCGGGCGAAGTGCGCCAAAGGTGTGAATCCATGCCCTGATTTATATAAAAAAGCTGGATTCCGGCCTAAAAGAATACCGGAATGACAGTAATTAGGTAGTTTTCTGACAGGCACTAATTATAAAATACAAAAAGTACAGAGAAAGGTATATTTTTACTTGCTGTGGAATGATAATGAGCTATTTTGAATGCTAATTAATATGAGTGATATATGTGCTTCAGGATACTAGCTAAAACAAATCATAAATAATGACAAAAAAAATTAATAAAAAAATCAACGTATTACTGGTAGCAAGTTCCAAAACAGATCTTGGATTCGATAGGGTGGTGAAAATTCCGAATCTGGGATTATATTCGCTTGCCGCTAATCTTGACCGTTCCTGTTGTATTGTAAATGTTTTAGACCTTGTTGTGGCCGGCAGGAATCCAAGAAAGTATTATCATAAATATATTATGGAATATCAGCCTGATGTGGTGGGATTCAGTTGTATGACCTTCCAGTATGCAGAAACCGTTGCACTGGCACGTATAACGAAAGCAGTGAGTAATGATATACTGGTTATTATAGGAGGGTATCATCCTACCGTAGCGTCTGATCTGATACTCAGTAATGAAAAAGATATGCACGCTATCGATTTTCTGATGAGAAATGAAGGTGAAGCTGCATTTAATTCCTTCATCAAAGCATTATACAACGGAGATGATATTAGAAAAGTTCCTAATCTCTCATTTGTCGAAAACGGTTCAATTATTAATAACCCCGGTGAAGGGATACTTAATCTCGAAGAGATTAAACCGCAGGATAGAAATGTGCGTGTGATTAAGAAAGGATATTTTCTATTCGGTAATCGTGGTGATGTTATTGAAACCTCCCGGGG
>JAUVGS010000513.1 GCA_030593665.1 Chitinivibrionales bacterium
CTGCCTCTTCTTGATGACTTCATCGGTAAAAGCCCAGGCAAACAGCACAATGTAATCAGGAAATTCTGATTCAGCCGTGAATTCCCAGGGCTTAATGGGCACATGGGTTCCAGGTGTGAAGAAGCCGTGTTTTGCATGTGCATCATCAACAATATAATCCAGATATTTTCCATCAATACCGCAGTAATTCATGATAATTGTTCCTCTACCGGATGCACCATATCCGATAATTGTCTTGCCTTCATTTTTCAGGCGATCAAGCAGGTTTAAAAGCTGGTCCCTTGTTGCATTTACCTTCGCAGCATACTCAGAGTATGCATCTATCTTCTCGAACCCTTTATCTTTTTCATGCTGTATCATATCTGTAACAGCAGATGAAATTGCTTCAGTCCGTTGACCGATATTTTTCGCGTAGAAACGTACAGATCCGGATCTGACACCCGGAATATATTTAACATCAAATATCTCCATATCAAACTGTTTTAAGAAAGATATTAATGCGGCCAGGGAATAATAGCTCATATGTTCATGATAAATCATGTCATACTGCATCTCATCAATTAGGGTGCCCAGATAATAAATTTCAACTATAAATACCCCGTCATCTTTGAGTAAGCATTTTACCCCTTTCATAATATCAACCATGTCGTCGATATGGGCAAAAGAATAACTTGAGAGGACGGCATCAAATAGATCGTATTTTTCCCTTATCTGATATGCTAATTGTTCGCTGAAAAAATCGTTGATAACAATAAAATCTTCTGCGTTAATTAATGATTTTACCACATTTGTCGCAGGATCTACACCGACACAGCGAACTCCCATTGCCGCTAACGGCTTGAGTAAGACACCATCATTACACCCGATCTCTAATACGGAAGGTCGAGGTATCTTTCTTAAAAAACGTTTTTTGATTTCTCCGGCAAACTCTGCAAAATGATCGACAAGGGTTCCTATGGCGGAAGAAAAAAAGAAATAATTTTCCTGAAACAAAACTTCAGCCGAAACAACGTTGCTTACCTGAACCAGATAACAATCCTGACAGAAGTTGAGATCCAGTGGATAATATTTTTCATGGGAGAAATCTTTTTCTTTGAGAAAACCACCGGCTAAGGGAACATCGCTAAAATCCAGTATATTAACTAAATTCGTACCCTGACAAAATCGGCAGGTATCACGCCGGATAAATTCCCCTATTGGCTTATCTGTTATAGGCACTACAATCTCCTTAAACTATTAATAATAGAGGCCCTGTTTGTATTGGTATATTAACGAAGCAATTCCCGACCATTTTGTAAATTTACATCCTCTGACATAAGACGATGCTTTTTGAGAAGGGCAGCAGTGTCTTCAATAGCAAGTACTCTGTCCGCCGAACTGAATTCCTTTGTCAGGACATTTTGTTTCTGCTCACCTGTATCAAGCAGTTCGGGCAACATTGGCAGAATTACATAATAGTCTCCCCGCTTCACACAGTGATTTATCTCTTCTTCAGAAACCATAATTTCATGCATTTTCTCCCCCGGACGGATACCGGTAATTTTTATCTCTATTTCACGTCCGTTAATCAATGCCTCGGCAATATTCAGGGCAGTGGCAGAAGGCGCATTCGGTACAAAAGTTTCACCTGCCTGTGCGTAATGCAATGCCGCAAATACTGTATCAACGGCTTGGTTCAAACTTAATAGAAACCTGGTCATTTCGGGAACTGTAACGGTTACCGGCCCGCCATTAATGATCTGTTCATGAAACAACGGAATTACAGAGCCTCTGGAAGCAAGCACATTCCCATAACGTACACATATAAACCGGGTTTTCGGTACAAGAATATTAGCAGCGGTAATAATGCGTTCCTGAATCGATTTAGTCATTCCCATAACATTGATTGGCTTGCAAGCCTTATCAGTACTTACTGCAATAACCGTATCAACGGAGTAACCATTTTCCTGAATTGCACGCACTATATTTGAAGGTCCGATACAGTTCGTTAAAACTGCCTGCAAAGGGAAATATTCACACGTAGGAACTTGTTTCATTGCTGCGGCATTCACAACAATGTCAGCATCTTTTACAGCTGCGCACACATCTGAGTAACTTCGTACATCGCCGATTCGAAATTCCAGAACATTCATGAAGTTGCGGTAAATTATTTCCTCAGT
>JAUVGS010000370.1 GCA_030593665.1 Chitinivibrionales bacterium
CATATTTGTTCTTGCGTAATTCTCTGTTTAAAGAACTCGGAGGATTTGACAAGGCATTTTTCATGTATGGCGAGGATCTTGATCTCTGTGCCAGATGCCGCCGGCTTGGGTATAAAGTATGGTATAATTCCGACACACAGATTATCCATTTTAAGGGTAAGAGTTGTACAAAGAATGTCATCCGTTCCCGTATTGCATTCTGGGAAGCTATGATCATCTTTTCAAAAAAGTACCGGCATTCATACGGTGCTTACTTTCCGGGCTGGCTTCTGACGATAAATATTTATATTTTTGGCGCTCTGAATGTAGCCGGTGTTCTCTTTAAATCATCTACGGCATGTTTTATCGACCTCTTATTCATCAATGCTACCCTGTGGGCTATTACTACCGCACGATTCCATTTTTTACCTTCGGATATACCCTATATCAGCGGCAAAGTATTTCTCTGGATAGGTATGCATATAATAATGTCAGTATGTTTCATTTTAACCTATGTATATCAGGGTATATACTCCTCTGAACGGTATACAAAAAGGAACGCCTTTATCTCCGGGTTTTTAGCGTCAATACTCTTTTTCACCGGCGTCTTTTTCATTAAAGCAATGGCTTTTTCACGTATGGCATTTGCTTTATCGGCAATCTGTATCCCGCTTGTTCTTGTCGGGTGGCGGACTATACTGCCTCGCGTGCTTACCCGGTTCAAGGAGTGGATGTTTACTACCGGAAAAGTTGTAATACTGGGAAACTGCCCCATAGCATCAACGCTTATTAAAGAGATTGAAAAGGATACATCTGCGCGGATATCGGGCATTATCTGGCCGATCGAAGATAGTGAAACCATGCCGGGTGAATTTGAAGGGTATCCCGTATTAGGGAACCTGAAGGACATCCGGTCGATACTCGGCCGTCAAAAAGCAGACCTGCTTCTTATCGCCACAAATGAATCGTGGTATTCGGCAATTATAGAAGTATTAGCGTTCCTGTATCTCAGGCATCTTACCATTCGCTGGGTTCCCAATGAACTTTTCGAGAAATCAGCGGATCAAATACCCGCATCAATTCCGCTTAATGATTTCTCAGTATAAAAAATCTTTATTAACATAGGAATAAAAATAATTGCGCAGAAATAACTTGAAAGAATGCCGATCAGGCCTGTTTTACCGAGTACAGTAAGAACCGGGTGGCGGGCAAGCGCTAATATTCCTAATCCGGCAAGAGTAGTACACGCAGCGACCGTGATACTTGCCGCTCCGTGGGGGATATAATTATTCCGTTCCGCCAGACCCTTCCTGCCCATAAATACCATAAGCACCGCATAATCAATACCAAGCCCGAAAAGAAAGGCAAATATCATCAGTGAAACAATATTGACCGGTATTTTAAAAAGTGCCATGAGACCTAACGTTATTCCCGTAGCGAGGATTATCGGAAGGATTGTTATTATCAGAGCCCGGATATCACGTAGCATAACAAGCAGTATACAGACAATCACCATCGGAATATACAAAACACATTTCATAAATCCCGTTTTAATAATATCCATAAGCCGCAAGCCAAGAATGTCATCATTCACCGCAAGTACCGCATGATCTCCGGCAAGTGAATCAACAGCATTCCATGCATTGTCTGCCGTAAGAAAAACCGGAATATTGGCATACCAGAGAGAATCATCATGATGCACAAAATTCTTGAGGACACCATACTGAAACGACTCAGGAAAATTTTCTCTCGTAAGAAAAGACAATGAATCGAGAGAAAGGATATCAGTGCTGTACTGATACAGATGTTCCGGTTCTATATCGAAACGCGCAGCAACGGATTGCATGACGGAACGTATCATCTCGCTTTTCGCGGGTGTAAAGGTCTTTCCCCATCGTGCTCTGTTCCGTTTCTGTATTTCCCGTGAAGGGAGTAGTTGAGTAAACAGTGCGGCCGGTGCAATCAACTCCTCCGATAACAGGGTATCCACAAGCGGCTGTAACTGCTGTTCTGCTTTTCTGCAAACCGCTTCAAAAGAGGTGTCGGTAACGACAAGATAGGTCCCGCTGTGAATTCCCGGCCAGTGCTGAGCAAGAGCTTTTTCATCAGCAATAGTCGCCGGTTTCATCCCGTTCAAACTGTCCGGATCACCGTCAAAGGAGAGGCGTGGTATAAAAAAGAAAGTGACTCCTGTTATACATAGTACCGGGAGTAACAGTATCCGGTCGAATCGTTTTGTATAAAACCGTTCAAACAGCCCGGCAAGCAATAATCGAGGTTTGGAAGAGGAACGGGAATGAGATTTTTTGACAAATACCGGCAGCACCGTAAGGGATAGAAAGGCAACAATAATAATACCCGTAGCAGTTACAAGGCCAAGCTGTACCAGTCCGGGTATACCGGCGACGACAAGTACGAGAAACGCACCAGCGGTGGTCAGGGCACTGGCAAAGATCGGGCCGGTGAGTGTCCTTACCGGATCGGTATCTTCGGGAACGTCATCAACCTGATATAAATAGTGAATGGCATAATCAACCGTAATGCCCAGCAGGGCGGCGCCGAATCCGATTATAATCATCGACAACTTCGTAAAACAGGAAAACAGCGCCAGGGTCAGGCAGATACCGAGCACGGTCGGGATAAATATCAGGAAACCAAATGAGACCTGTCTATAGACTAAAAAACAGATTACAAAAATAAGAATAACTGCAATTGGGAGCGTGAGATGTATATCCCGCCGGATTGTATCATTATTATCACCTGTTGCACGAATAGCCCCCATCCATGTCAGGGTAAATCCATTATTCCGGGCATAGTCCTGCACCGAAGAGATACCTTCCTTTACAGACATGGCATAATCAGCCGCCATACCGGACTCTTTAGTCTGTGCAAAGAACAGTATCCGATCATGTTTCTCATTTGTTATTAATCCATCCTCAATAGTAATTCCTTCCGCCGGTTTAAATGCAGCAAGCTTTGCCAGTGCCAGATTGCTGAAATTGAAGGGATCATGCTTGAGCATGAAGGTTGTCGAAGAAGCATTTGCAAAAGTAAACAGGCCGGACAGTGTCCGTTCGAGACGTCCGGATAATGAATCGGGCACGAGCCGCTTTGAAACCCACAGGGAATCTTCACTGGTGAAAAGATCCGGCCACGCGCGGATGATCAGATTCCGCAGCAGGAAAAAATCAGCCGCGGATATCTCCTGGGAGAAGTCGAAATGCC
>JAUVGS010000228.1 GCA_030593665.1 Chitinivibrionales bacterium
CCGGGGGTGTGTTCTTTATTTTACAACAATAACTTTATGCAGGACCGACTGCGCTCCAATATCCATTTTTATCGCATAGTATCCCGGCGCCACAGACCGTGTATCCCAGAAGCAGGCGTGGATGCCGGAAGATTGTATTCCCCGGTTAAATGAGGAAATGAGTTTACCTTTTGTGTCATATATGCCGATCCTCACTCGGGTATTATTGGCTAATACATTATAGTGGATGTATGTGTGGTCTGTTACCGGATTGGGGGTATTCCACAGAAGGTTGCTTTTTCCTTTTATATTTGGTAAATGTGAAATTGCAATGGGATCCATATAGGTGTCCAGCTGGGTTTTCAATGCTTCATTCCTTTTCTGCGAAAAAGATTTGATACCCGGAATCGACCCCATAACCCCCAGGTAAATGTCTTTTTCAATATTATCAATAAAATTCTGATCACTGTAAATCTTGTTCTTGTCGGCCAGCACATGGCTTTCAATGAGCGGCTTCAGTTTGTCGGCCATTGCAGCAATAGAGTCATACATCGCAGGCCCATGAATCATGTGGTTGATATACTGTAGATATTTCTGTGTCAATGAATCATTCTCAAGAACCCTTCTGTTGAGGGGCCTGCTTGTAAGATTTGATATGGTAATCAGATCCTGCGTGATAACGTTCCAGTTGTTGGAATAGGAGCCGAAGGCTTCATTCTGATCCCAGGGGATCATATAAAACCGTCCTGTTGTTGAATCGTCATAGAAATAATAATTCCGTCCCGAACCGGTATAACTGTCAAAGTGAGAAAACACCATATTAAAGGCGAGGATTTCAATACAACTTTCGAGATTCAGACAGCCATTCATTGTTGTCACGAAACTATCGGCAGGGGTATTGTTTAATTTGTCAATCATCGAAATAAACGCTGACCAGTCATTAATCTTTTCATTTGTCTTTAATTCATATTTTGCTTCATAGAGTGTTTGGTCTGCCCCTAAATATTCAAGTCCAGCCCCATGATCACCCACTTTATACAAATTGAAATCCTCATCTGCGAAATAACGCTTAAGAAAGGTTTTGTCAACCTGCTCGATCTGGACATAGAGACCGATTAAATCACCCTCCATAAAGAGATTAACAAATGCGGTGCGTGGCGCCGGCATGTACTTACGGGCAATCTTATAACTGATTGCCTCACGCATGAAACTGGGATCTTTAACACCGTTGCTGAAATTCAGTCTCTTTAACCCGAAAAAGGTATAGTCCTTATACTTATCAAACTTGATCTTAAACGGTTTCTTGCGGGTACTCTGCGACATGGTAAAAGAGGAGTTGCCCTTATAGCGAACACCGACACTATCCAGAACAATATTGCCATAGGTAAATTTAGCTGGCATATAGAGCTGGCCGCTGTCATAATTCGCTTTAAGCTGAGCTTCCCAGTCATCCACATAATATTCAAGCGAATAGGAATAGACTTTTGACTCATCAAAGATAAGGTCGCTGGAATCTACAGCCATTCCCGTTGTCGTCCGGATACAAACCAGTAGAAATAGTAGCATACTCTGCCAATTCATGTAATCTTCCTCATGTTTTATTACTCTTTTCGTTTAAAATAGCCATCCTCCCATGCCTTATATGGGAGGGGAGGGTTATGAGAGGACAGCTATTTCCACTCTGTAAAAAACATCTTTTTATTTTTCTCCTATACCCTGAGTTACTTTCCACTCTTTATCGGTTGAATGGGTGTTTAACCATTCTTCAAGGTCAGGAGGCACATTGAGTAAATCGTTAAAATTCACCGAGAGGAAGTCAAACCCCGTTAGACCCATAATGCTGAATGGAAGTATTTCAATTTTATTGTAACTAAGGTCGAGATATTTCAACTCTGTAAGGTTACCGAAATATTTCGGCAGTCGTGCAAGCCGATTTTCGCTGATATTACAATAGATCAATGAAGAAAGTTTTGTAAAATCAGGATGCAGTAAATCAATCACATTAAAACTTAGATCAATATGTTTCAATTTTTTAAGATTACGCACGGTTCCAGGAAGTCCGGAAATTTTGTTCCGCATAAGACCTAAATGAATCAGGGAAGAAATATTACCAATTTGCGGTGGCAGAAAATCAATGAAATTTTCTCCCAGGTGGAGATGAGTAAGTCGCAGCTTGCCAATGACCGGGGGTATTTTTGAAATACCTTTATGCGTTAGATTCAGTTCGGCAACCCTTCCTTTTTTCACGATTACCACGGCAGCAACAGGCATAGTAAATTTCCCATTTGAGTCAAGGATAGCCCTGACAACCAGGGTATCACGCCAGTATTCAAAGGGTAAAATGAAGGTGCCGGCATCAAGATTCTCAGCTGGATCTACTTTTATAGCTTCACTGTCAACAACACCAAGGGAAAAATCACTGCTGAATATTCTCAGGGTCAGCATACCGGGCGGGACATAATCGAAAGAGAACGCTCCGGATAAATCAACCTTACGTGCATGCTCCAGACCATACAACTGGATATACACAGCCACGCTGTCTGGTATATTCTCACGCTCAACCAAGCCGCTGAACGCGGCAATCGGCTGCAGCGAAACCGCACCGAGATCGGTAATCCCCGAATCTTGGACCGTAGCTGATTCCTTCACACATTCAATTAACAGCGCATTGGAAACGCCATCATAGAACTCTATGAAATAGGTACCGGGATCCACAGAATCAATCTCAAACCGGCCCTTTGAGTCGGTAACCGCATCAGGTAGCTTCTGTGTTCCAATAGCAGCAGTATCCTTTAAAAAACCTTTATCGCGTATATAAATCCGTACATTTCCAGCGGGGGATCCATCCGGATTCGAAACCGCAGCCACAACCATACCGTTACCAGCCTGTGATCCGGTTCCCGCAATATTTTCAGGGGTGACCGTACAACCGGTAAATAACCGGAGTATCACCGGTATAAGTGCAAATAGTTGTGCGCTATTTTTTAAAACGTTCATGATATTCTATTTCTTTAACTTGCTTTTATCTGATTGTTTTTCATTATATAAAACCAGGGGAAAAAGCTGAAAATTCATCTGGCATACCAGTTCAGAATCGCTTTTATCCTCAATCACCATAGTTAATAATTCCTCTTTAAAAATCCGGATTCTTTCTTTCAGTCTGTTAAGACATTTCACAGAAAGCCCCAATGTTAACGAGCTTACTTCACGGAGTTCACGGGGCGCCCCCTCAATTGCCTCACCGGCAAGGCCAACCATCTGCGAATGAAAATTCCTCAGTGCTGCTGACGCCATCTCATACTCGGAAGAAATAACCGCATCTTTCTGCACCAGGTTTCCATCTCTGTCTCTTTTCAAAATGCCAATCTCTAATAAAAAATCGATCGATTTTTTTGCCTGTTGTGCAGTTATTTGAGGGCTGAGCCGGCGTGCAATCCACTCATAATCCTCTTTGAAACCGGGTAATGTCACCAGCTCGCGAATAGCAGAGTGAAACCATTTTGAAAAGTATTCATAGTGATCTTCACCCAGGAATTTAATGCCTGAGCGTCCCTGAATACGGATCATCTCGGTAAATGCTTCATTCCTCCCAGTGTTATTTTTACTATTTACAAACAGGGCCAGCGTTTCAAAATATTTCGTTTCCCGGTTACTCAATTTCATTGCTGAAGCGTATTTATTCATCACCGGGAGCGTCAGATTTCTTCTGCCGGAAATGATATCTTTCAACACACTTGGTGCCACCCCACTTTTCTGTGCGAAGTACCGGTATGAAAAATGGCGATTCAGCTTCTTCTGGAAGGCGTAATAATCCTCCAGAAACAGCTTGTAATCCGTATAGTCAAAGATTAATATTCTTTTTTTACTGTTCATATTGAAAGGTAGAATAGGGCAATGAATGCAAATAATAAAGAGAAGTGTCTGCTTTTGGGTTTCAACCCGGAACACTGAACGGTTACTAATTAATATACCTAAATTAATCCGACAAATCATAACAAACTATCGAAATGTACAAATTGGATGCGAACATATATTGCCATAATTGATTGATATATATAAAGAAACCATTTGCCAATACCGCGAACGGAAAATTGTCTGCGAACAACGCCGGTTGAAACTGACCGGGCTCCCTGGAAAATATGGAAATGATTAGTACCTTAGTACCTTACAGATTACTTTCTTGTTTTTTACCCTGAAGGGCATAAGAGATACTAAGAAGTAAATTTCCAAGAATCTCTAATTACCCTCAAGGGGCACAATGTGGCACAGGGTGCCCTTCAGGGTAGAAAATAATTTCGTGAATAGAGTCCAGCTTAGCTGGATACTTACTTGCAGTTTATCTGCGTTAGGATTCAGTTGGTATTTCTGTTTGAAGTGATTTTTACGATGATTTTTCTGGAAATTTCGCATCATTGCTTTAAATGATCAAACCTGCTTACCACATTTTGAAAAATGACTTCCGCCTTCTCTTCTACTGCCTCACTTGTCTTCATGGCTATTATGTATCTGATATGAAAAGGTTCATCAGGT
>JAUVGS010000285.1 GCA_030593665.1 Chitinivibrionales bacterium
CGGTTATAACCTTGCACCAAAACTTTCCACCAATTAGTACAGAAATTCTACTGGTTAGGTACTGAAAAAACACAAGGATTCACGGAAAAATTATACGCATGAACCACTTTTTATTGAATTTAATCTATATTATTTATATATTACTGCTGTATTGCAACTACGTGGTTTTTATTTATTTTAACAGTATGTCTACAAAGTAGTGATAGTATCAGTACTTCGATTTATACAGAACAGTACATAATCCGGAGGAATCATGCGGAACCTGCTCATTTATATCGTACCCTCACTCCTGATTGTATTTTCTATGTTATCCTGCGAACTCGGGGAGCAGCCGTTCGGGCCGAATATATCGGTAAAAAATAATGCCGACACGGCAAAAGAGAATGTTGCCGCATGGGAATCCGGCATTATGCGGCTCCATGTTAATCCGTTAAAAATTTCCGCCGGTTACAAACATTCAGCCACAATAAAAGTTACTCTTGTTGATACAAATAAAACTCCGATTAAGGGACAGCGCGTCTATTTCAGGGCAACACACGGTTTTGTGGGTTCTTCCGTGACAACGGATAGTTCAGGAACCGCAGTAGTTTCATTTACCAGTGAACCGATAAATGCAGATGCCGTCATTTTTGCCTGGATATATGTGGTTAACGCGAACAATGATACAACGAAAGTGTCTGTCAGTCAGACGGTTACCCTGTCGGGTGTTACCATAAAAATTATCTCTAACGCATCACAGGCAATGATCAACACTTTGGTACCGGTAACAATTTCAGTAACCGATGCTGACGGAGAACCCGTTCGCAACGCTCTGGTATATATCAGCGGCTCCGTTGCCCCTGACACTTTGGTCACTCAGAGTTCCGGCAATATTTATGCTACCGTAACCAGCGACATTGCCGGCCCCGTCATTGTTAACGTGTCAAGCCTCGGAGCAAGCGCGACTATCACAATAGTATTTCTGTCAGATGTTCCGAATAACAGAAAAGAGGATAAAACAAAAATGAATTATTTGACCGGCTACCTGAATAAAGGTTGAATATCACCCGGCAATTGAGCTATGCGAAATCATTAACTATTATGATGAGTGTTCTCGGGGTTTTTGAAAGGGTAAACATGAACATAAAGGAAACATTGATCTTAGGCATTATACTGATTACGGCGTTATATATTAGCGCAAAACCACCGGCGCGATTTATCGACGCGCACGATTTTCACGCCGAATACAGCAATGGGTGGCGCGGGCAAAGTATCACCGAAGCGGACGTACCTTCCCATGAAAATTTCCAGCTATGGACACTGCACTATGCACCCGCTGAATATATTCAGTTCTCGCTGGGTATTGGAATGACCAACTTTGAGGTTGATGAATATAACGAAGTTTTCTTTGAAGGCAACTATGGTTTTTCCTTCTCTGCCGGCGGCTATGTTAATACTCCCGCTTTTGCCAAAAAAGTGATACGCTTTACTGCGGGTGTTGATTTTCTCTTTTTAAACAGCACCGATGATTACGATTATAAATATAGCGGCGCTGTTGTTGATCCGCATCTGGGTATTATTTTTCAGGCCGGTCCATTTGTCGATATAGAGGCCGGTGGCAAAGGCCATTTCATCCTGGGTGAAATGAGCGATCCTGTAAACAAGACTACCGGCAGTTTTTCCAACAGGGATATTATCCGTGCTTATGGCATGGTAACATTAGCATCATCAATTGGCCCTTATGCAAAGTTCATTTTTGATTTCTCACCGGAAATAACCACCGTGTGGGAAGATGGTCCGGCTGAAGCCTCTATTGGATTTGCTGTTGGATTTTTAATAAAGCGAACGAAGAAAATAAAAAATGAACGTAACTATTTCCCAAACTATAAAAAATTAAAGAAAAAACAGGATGAAATGCTCACGGAACTTGAGGAAAATCGGTAACAAATTACCAAATATCGCATTTCAACAAATCGACAACGATTACAGCAAAGTTAAATAAAAAGGTACAAACCGTATGCCGCGTTTTGAATATAAAGTCAGGGATAAGGAAAACAGAATTTTTATCGGGACTATAGAGGGGGCCGGTATAAATAATGTCGCTGATTTTCTTGATGATAAAAATCTGTCGCCGCTCTATATTGAGGAACTTAACTTTGACGGGTCAAAAAAGAATCAGACTTTTTTAGACAAGGTTAAACTGGGATGGCATAAAAAACAGAATAAAGTTCCCTATAAAAATGTGGTATTTTTCACCCGGCAGCTTGCGACCATGGTTGAAGGCGGAGTGCCTCTTACACGGGCTCTGGAGCAGCTTGCGCGATCTGAAAAACCGGTGTTTCAGAGAATAATACAGCAGATAGCGGCGGATATCAGTACCGGACATGCCTTTTCCGATGCGATAGCACGCCATCCGGGCGCCTTTGATAACATGTATGTCGCGGTCGTACATTCCGGTGAAATCTCCGGTTCCCTGGATATGGTACTCGATCAGATGGCGTCCTATATGGAAAATGTCGAAGCACTCCGGGCAAAGGTGAAAGCCGCCATGCTTTATCCGGCATTCATCAGCCTTTTTGTCACGTTAATGATAATTGGGATTTTGTGGTTTCTTGTGCCCATTTTCAAGGATATTTATAGTAGTTTTGGAAAAGCACTCCCCCTTCCCACACTGATTCTGATCTCAATATCAGATTTTGTCAAGAGTTATATTTTGTTACTATTTTTAGGATGTATCGCTCTTGTTTCAGGATTTAAAGCATTAATGACGCGGAGTCAATTCAAACTCTATGTCCACGCAAAAATCCTGAAATTTCCGGTTTTCGGCAATATCCTGAAAAAAAATATTTATGCGGTATTCTGCCGAACCATGGCGCTGCTTATGGACAGCGGGACACCGATACTTCAGGCAATTGAAATGGCTGCGGCAGCGGTTGACAATAAAGTATACGCCGCATCTCTTGAAAAAGTGCGCGGCTACCTGAATGGAGGAGAGTTACTCAGTTCATCACTTGAAATGACACAATCTTTCCCGCCACTTGTCACTCAACTGATTGCGACAGGAGAAGAGAGTGGGAAAATTGATGAGCTCCTGCGTAAAGCAGCGGGATTCTATGAGCGTGAAATAAGAAATATTGTAGATTCCCTCGCGGCCATAATCGAACCGTTTCTGATTATAACTCTGGGAGGGGTTGTCGGTGTAATTCTTATAGCGCTCTATCTGCCCATTTTCAGCATGGGATCACTTATACGTGGTGGATAAATGACACTTAAAATAGATTTAACTATTTAAAAATAAGACAATGAACGTAAAAGGAGGCATAAAGAGAAAAAAAACAGTTGCAATTTTTGGGATATTTTATTCCCGTAAAGTATTTTCTCGGAGGGTAGTTGCATAAGATGGATTTGCGCATTTTACAATTACCTCATAGATGCTGATACAATACCCTCCCCTTGCATTCAGTTGCGGTAATACCCGGCTGGATGCATCGGGACTTTAAGGATATAGAGGCAGGACTACTTTCAGGAGGTTTTTCATGGTAAAAGTAATAAAACAGAACAGAGGCTTTACCTTAGTTGAAGTTATTGTTGTAGCGGTCATTGTAGCGGTACTCTCACTTGTTGCTATCCAGTTGTATCAGGGATATGCGGAAGAGGCAAGACAACATACGGCGGAGAACTTAGCGGCTTCTGCGGCATCGTTTATGCAGGTAGCGGTTAATTCGGTTGGAATTAATAAAACAGAAGGTTATTGTATGCCAAATCCTCTCAATTCGTCAACACTTTCTGGCTGGAATGTTACTCTTAGCGGTTTAAATAATATTTACTTCAGGGCACCGCGAGGTTGTGAAATTCAATGGAGCAACGCTAATAGCAATGTTACAGCGAAGATTTCCGAAACCTATTCAATAGGTGACTATAAATACAAATAGTCTGATAACCTGAGTGGAAAACAGTTCAACTGCACCCATACGTCATCGTCCAGAAAAAAAAGAATATTT
>JAUVGS010000300.1 GCA_030593665.1 Chitinivibrionales bacterium
GCCTGATCTGGGAGAGAACTACCGGCCTGAATCCGGACATTCAGAGTACTATCCTCGATGCGACATTATCCTTTTTCAAAGACCCGTCAGCCTTTGACCTTCACCTTAAACCAACCGCATCAGAAGCCATTGATAAAGGAATAGTATTATCCGATGTCCCGGACGATTTTGACGGTGAACAGAGGCCCATTAACACTATCTACGATATCGGTGCTGATGAATATTCTGAAAACCTGGCTATACATCACAAAGTAACTAATAAAAATATCACCTGCTCTGTTTCATATAATCCACATTACACCTTCTCAATTCACCTTCCTGCTGCCGGAGCTTTATTGCTGTCGCTCTATACACCAGCGGGTAAAAAAGTATGGGAATATAACCGACCATTCCTCACCGCCGGAAAACATACAATAGGTTTATACATGTCCGATCTTTCAAGCGGAATCTATTTTTGCATAGTGTCAATTAATAAAAACCTTAACTCAGCGTACACAGTAACCTGTATAAAATAATTATAAAAAGTACCGTGAGTGCAGTGTCCCTCCTTTTTAAAAACATCTGATTATATTCAATCTTTTACTTTTATCATTTTTCCCTGGAATACCCCGGTAATAATTATTAGTTTTATGTAAAGATATTATTGAAAGGAAGTCTATCATGAAATCACTCAGAGCTATGTCACTCGTTATAACAATTCCCCTGATCCTGTTAGTATCCACCTATTGTTCCGGAGGCCCCAAAATGAACCTTGATTCAGTACAAAAACTGGTTGTTACCAGCTCGGCATTCGAGCATGAAGGAATGATACCATCGAAGTACACCTGCGACGGCGATGATATCTCACCGGCACTTTCCTGGAAAGGTACACCTGTAGACACGAAAGGATTTGTGCTTATCTCTGACGACCCTGATGCACCAATGGGGACATGGGTACATTGGGTAGTGTATACTATCCCCACCATCGCAACTCAGCTTCCTGAAGCAGTTGCAAAGAAGGAGGCCCTTGACAACGGGACTAAACAGGGCGTCTCAAGTTTCCGCGATATCGGTTACGGCGGTCCGTGCCCGCCCTCGGGAACACATCGGTATTTTTTCAAGGTATATGCTGTTGATATTATCCTGGATATCAATCCAAAGGATGCAACGAAAGACAAGGTACTCGAAGCAATTGAAGGCCACGTACTTGCTTATGGCGAATTAATGGGAAAATATCACCGTCAGAAATAATAGTAACCTTTAAAAATAATTTTTGTTTTTTTCAGTATATGGTCTTGACAGACCTCTCATTCTCTGCAATGATGGTATCTACCACATTAGTAAAGAGTTCTGAAATTACGTGAGTGGGGTTTTTAAAAAGGGTCCGGAGAAGGGTACCGGATTTCTGCTGTACTAATTCAACAATTGAGGGGAAATATTCAACGGCCAGCAATCCGGCATAGAGGGTTGAACGGTTACCGGTAAATACCTTCTGTAAACCTTTCAATACGACCATGTGGAATCTGAAATGTATGAATATGAATGTCGTTTCCAGCCAGGTCCAGAGCCGCAGCCATTGTATAACCGCCTGATTAATACCTTCATACGTAATGAAAGGGAAATAGCTGACCTTTGTCCCGTAGGTAAAAAATCCATGTAAAATACCGACAAAAATAAACAGAAGCCAGAACCGCCTTACCGGATACAGCAGGGCATGCACAGAGCCGGGTATAATCCTCTGTATAAAAAAGGTCACGAAAACGGCAACCGCTATAAGAGTACCGAGATGCGATACAAACACCAGTGCCATGCACAATCCAAGAAACGCAAAGGATATACTAAGGTGGACTATATGAACATTCCGGATGTCATATGAGATATCAGCCTCTTCAGCGCGCTGCAATATTGTCCCATCGGAAATCATTCGTATAAGTACCGGCGCTATCAACCCGACAAATCCGCCGAAAATAACTGAAGCGATAAGCATAATGGGAATCTGGAAGAAGAGACGGCTGTTCTGCGCCATAAGAAGGTATACAGCAGAAAGCTGTCCCATATTATGAAAGATCGCGCCAATAACTGCAATGCCGACTGTTCCCATAATGCTGCGCTTTCCCAGTAGGTTCCAGCACACAGACATTGCGATACAGGCACATACAGCCCCGCTGAAACCGAGGGAGAAGGTAAAAAAGGAGAAGCCGAAATAGAAACTCACGATCCATATACGCAGGAGGGCATACAGCAATGATTCTACAAATCCAAACTGAATTATCCATATAAGGGTAATAACATTTGCAAGCCCCGGTTTAAGCCAGGGGAGCAGAGGGATGCGGGGAATAAAAAACTCCAAAGCGCTTAATGCAATACCAATAAGCAATAAACTTGCTTTCAGGATAATCTCTTTCTGAGTCTGTTCATTATTGGGCAATTGCATCTATCTTCACTTCCTCTTTGTTATTAGAACGGATTTCAATCAGTACATGATTCGGTGCGCAGACCAGTTGTTGATATGATTTGCCGATCTTTCCCGATTTAACACATATCTGTTTTCGGCAGGTAGATTCATGAACAAAAACATGTTCTTCTTTAATAGTAATTTCCATGGCCCCCTCATGACCGTCAATGTGGATTTCACGATCTTCACCCAGGGGATATTCCGCTATACAGGTATTATCCCTATAAATTACAACGGTAGATGGTTGATGCGCCTGAATTACCGGGATTGAAAATACTGCTCCGCTCAGAGCCATCAGAATAAGAATAACATCGAGTACTGTTATAGTTCGGATTGATGAGATAGTATCATTACTTTTATTTGACAAATTATTTATCCCTATCCATCTTTTTATAGTTCAGCAATATACCCCGCACAACCAGCGCTCACACTCAGTAGCCGCCATACAGCCGGTTCCGGCAGCGCTGACCGCCTGACGGTATTTTGAATCCTGCACATCACCGGCAGCAAAGATACCTTCAACCGATGTCATCTGAGAATTCGGTTTAGTTACTAAATAGCCGCTTTCATCAGTTTCAACCTGTCCTTCAAGAAATCCGGTATTCGGCACATGGCCGATAGCTTCAAATGCACCGGCAACGGCGAGTTCAGAGAGTTCCCCGGTCTGTGTATCTTTCAGTTTCAGTCCTGTAAATATGCTTTCACCGAGGAACTCCTCAACCGTTTTATTCCATAGTATCTCGATCTTCGGATGTTCCTGCGCGCGTTGCTGCATGATCTTACTCGCCCGTAACTCATCACGCCGATGAATAATATAGACCTTGCTGCCGAAATTGGTAAGATGGCCTGCTTCTTCAATGGCTGAATCCCCGCCTCCGATTACCGCAAGCTCTTTATCCCTGAAAATCGGCAGGGCGCCATCACACACTGCGCAGGCAGAAATACCCTTGCACCATAGTTTCTTCTCCGAGTCGAGAGGAAGCCGCCGGGCTGTCGCGCCTGTGGCAATAATAAGTGAAAGTGTCTGGTGTTCCTTACCACTCATCGAGGTTACGGTAAAGAGTGGTTTATCACCCTCTGAATCAATTTTAATTGAAGTCACATCTTCCATTATCATTCGCGCCCCGACACGCTCCGCCTGCTGACGCATATTCGCCATAAGCTGCTGCCCATCAATGCCCTCGGGAAATCCGGGAAAATTTTCAACAAGCCCCGTTGTCATAAGCTGTCCACCCGGCATGCCGCCGGCCTGGAATCCTTCAAATAACAACGGTGAAAGATTT
>JAUVGS010000271.1 GCA_030593665.1 Chitinivibrionales bacterium
ACCTGATAGTGGACACCCTTAAACAGCCCGGCGCGATTAAGGTATCGTTACCCAATGCTGCAAACCTTGTCAGCGGCTATATCTATATCCTGGGAACCGATATCCAATGTAATCTGAACAACCAGGAAATAATAAACGGAAAATATATTATTCTGGATTCTGTTCCTGCAGCACCGGTATCAAATCTCTTTTACTGCATAAAAAATGATCCGTCAACCGATACACTGCTTATCGATACTATTACGGTATCACCTAACGATACTGTTGGCGAGGTTACTGTTGGATTGTTAAATGTATATAACAAAAATAATTCCGAAGTTCCGAGTAATAATATTAATTCAATAGTACTTGATAAAACCGGTGCTATGTGGATAGGTACTGATAGTGGTCTGGCACAATTTAACGGCACTATCTGGAAAACGTTCACCACAGACAATTCAGACCTGCCTGACAACAATATTCTCGATCTGGCTGTTGATATTGACGGAAGTATCTGGGCAGGTACTTATCATGGCCTGGTGCACATTAACGATAATACATGGACAAAATATACTCCTGATAACTCAGGTATCGCAGATTATGCCGTATTTGTTATTTCAGTTGACAACGATGGTACGAAATGGATTGGTACAAATTATGGTTTTAACACTTTTACCGGTACAGAGTGGAAGCTGTATAACTGTATTAATTCAAAATTGCCACATAGAATAGTATACGCATTTGCGTATGATTCTGATGGCACTACCTGGATTGGAACCAATTCCGGTGTTGCCGGCCTGAACGGAAGTGATTGGACCGTTTTTAAATCCGGCGAATCTCCGGTTGCCAATAAAACAATATTTGATATGGTTGTGGATGACCGGGGAGTGTTGTGGATTGCTTCACGATGCGGTGTGGTAAAATATGAGGAAGACAGTTGGGTAATGTATGATATATCCTCTACAACAAAAGATTTTAAGATAAATAGCGTGGCGATCGATGCGGAAGGGAATAAATGGTTTGCTACAGGAGGATTGAAGTCTGATAATGGCTATATTATAAAATTTAATGATATCGATTGGACGGTTTATTCCGCGCAAAGCCTTAATATGCCATTATATCCTTTCTATGAAGTTCATGATATATTTATTGATAATAATAATTTGTTGATCGGAACCTGGCTTGATGGCGTGTTGGTAATGGGGCCGGGAAATTAACTGCATTTTCTTTAGAAAAAGGAGGTTCGTTTTACGAATACTGTATCAGCCAACAATTTATTGACGTATTTACATAAAAATAAACATTTTGCTGATATTTCTAGTAAATTATAATATATGAACCAAAAGTAGAAAATTTTTACCATTGTCACCTGAATTTATTATTTTTTGTAATACTATTTTTTTTACCATTAAGAAGGAGGAAAGGTATGGAAAAACATCTCAAATATACGTTTTTGCCATATGTATTTGTTATTCTCGCAGCTTTTAGCTCATTCGCAAATCAGGTATCACTGGTAGGTGATTCACGGGGGGAGACAACCCTGAAATTTACCCTGCCGGGATATTCGGTAAACAATGTGAATGCCGATGGGAAGACGTTCGCATTTATCTCGGTATCAGATGCTGCTTTCCTTGGGAAAAAAGGATATGCCGCGTTACCGTATTTTACCCAGAGTGTTATGATTCCCGATAAAGCGGCAATGGGAGTAGAAATTATAGATGTAACCTATAAAGAAATTAAGGTTAATCAGTTATTACCTTCCAGGGGAGTCATCTACAGGAATCAGAACCCTGCAACAATTCCATATATTGTGGATCAGAGTTCGCTTGTTGATGCATGGTATCCTGGTGAGACCGTAACATTGGGTTCGCCCTATATTCTCCGCCATATCCGCGGTATCTCCGTTCGTTTTCAGCCCTTTCAGTACAATCCGGTGAAAGGTGTATTGAAAATTGCGGAATCAATAACAGTAAAGGTTAAAGCTGTTGGTGTTTCTACCGTAAATATTTTAACGAAGAAGAAGACCACCGTTAATGAGACATTTGACAGAATATATAACCGGCGCTTCCTGAACTATGCAGTCAATCGCTCGCGTTATGATCCGATACCTGATGGTGATAAAATGATTGTAATTGTATCCTCCTCGCATAAAAGTCTTGTAGAACCACTGGTAGAATGGAAGAATAAATCAGGAATAGAGACTGAATTGTGTGAATATCCTTCGGAAACAGGTGATGGAGCGACCGGTGTTACGAGCTTCATACAGAAAAAGTATGATGATGAAGATATCACGTATATTCTGATGATTGGAGAAAAAGCTGATGTGCCGACCTTATCCGGCGGCGGCAACGTTTCAGACCCAAAATTTCTCTTACTCGCCGGTGGCGATGATTATCCGGATGCATTTATCGGAAGATTCTGTTCATCCAAACCTGATAAAATTACAATGATGGTTAATAAGGTATTGACCTACGAGTCGGAACCTGACAAGGATGGTGACTGGTACCATAAAGCGATGGGTATTGGCAGCTCTGACGGCACTCCTAAAGATCACGAATGGATAGATGATATGCGTGACGTTTTAATGGCTTATAACTATACTGAAGTAGACAAGATATATGATCCGAGCGCTTCAAGTTCTGCCGTGACCAGTGGTCTGAATGACGGCCGTTCCTGGGTTAATTACATGGGACACGGGAGTAAGACCTCATGGGGTACTACAGGGTACAGTAATAGTAATGTAAACGGTTTAAGTAATGGTGACAAGCTTCCTGTTGTCATCTCAGTTGCGTGTTTTAATGGTCAATTTGCCAGCAGCGGGGACTGTTTAGGTGAAGCCTTTTTGAATAAATCCGGCGGAGGAGCTATTGTAAACCTGTCCTCCTCAATCAGCCAGGCGTGGGTACCACCGCAGCACGCGCAGAAGGAAATGGTAAAGGTATTATGTGAAGACCTGTATCTTTCTGTCGGCGCGATTATCTATAACGGCGAATGCAAGATGCTTGATAATGGTAATGACGAGAATACCTTTCTTACCTGGATACTATTCGGCGATCCGTCATTACTGGTTTTTACCGATACACCTGAAGATGTATCGGTAACAGTCCCTAATGAAGTGCAGACGGGCAAACAGGACATCAAGGTCACGCTGGGTTCGTCTATTGACGGCCGGGTTGGTGTGGTCGGGAAAACAAACGGTTTCGTGGGTTCCGCAATGACAAGTGGAAAAGCGGACGTTACCGTGTCGGTGGATATACCGGGCAACGAAACTGAGCTTACCCTTACAGTTGTCGGTCGTAATGTAATGCCGGTAACCAAGACTATTACAGTCGGTGGTGTCGGTATTATAACCAATATCGCTGAACAGAAAAAAATCCTTGTGAAACATACACCGCACTCTCTGGCAATTAAAACCCCGAATGCTCAAAAACATACCGTTTCAATCTGGAATGTTAACGGTAAAAAAGTAGCATCATTTGACATTACCGGGGCAGGGAAATGGCATACGGTACAGCAGCCGGTTGCTTCAGGATTACACTTTATTACTGTAAGTGCAAAAGGAGTTAAGTTGACACAGAAGTGTTACTTTGTGAGGTAATACACAGAGAATGCTTTTCAGAATGATAAAGTAATGAACAGTAGAGTGCCATCTATTATTTTAGGTGGCACTATACTCTTTTCTTGCAAGGTTAGGGTAACCAATTGTTATTATTATGGGGTGAACTGAATTTTTAAATAAATGACGAAACCCGATACCGACTCCGACACCTATGAAAAGCAAATGCAGGAATCGATTAAAAGTACGGGATAAAAAAATGTACCACTGAGTTCAGCCGCCAATCAACAGGGCAGTGATACCGGGTGGTACAGCGGGGTTGTATGTAAAACTTCCCGTTAAAATTATGGTAACAATTAAAATTAACCGTTTCTTTTTACCTTAAAGAAGGAGGAAAAAATGAAACATTTTTTTTGTGTGTGTATTAGTTTGCTGATTCTGGGAAACACTATCTATGCAAATTCCCAGGCTGATACGGAATGTCGTAAGGCAATGCAGTACCTTGAGGATCGAGGTGAAGTGTATTTACGGCTTTACCCTGAGTTAGGTGCAAATCT
>JAUVGS010000320.1 GCA_030593665.1 Chitinivibrionales bacterium
AAGTTACCCAAAAGTCTTTGCGTTTTTGGAGCCTGGTTTTATGCTCTTAATTCCCGTTTTTGGCTCATATAGGACAGTTGGTAGTACCGTTTATCAACCAAAACACGCAAACCCATTTTGGCCCTATGTCCAGAGTTCTGATCGGGCCTTTCCAAATAAAAATGGCCACCAGTGAGTGGCCTCCCCAAGACACTTCTTTTACAGATAAAAAGTGTACTACTCTGCATCTATTTCGATGGTATCGCTATGTTTATTATAAAGATCACACCAAATGCACCTGTACCGATATAACTGATATTCCGCAATGTCCGCGAGTTATTGACTTTACTCTCCTTATCGTCCATCTGATCCTTTAATTCGTCTTTCTTATCAGGATCAGTCTCGTCTTCCCAATCTTCTTTTAAATCTTCCCAATCGTGAAAGTGGTTGGAAACCTGGCTGTTAAAAAGAATCCCTGCGAAAAAACTGCCGGCAGTACCCAATCCCGATAAAACGGCAAGTACCGGTTTTCTTTTACTGGTACTCTTCTTTCGCGGCGGTATCAAAGAAGGCCTCTGTGTTGTCTGCTGCCGCGGAGTCTGATCGATTGAAGTGCCCCTTCTTGATTTAACCTTTACCCGTAAAGTCCTTTTTGTCTTATTTCCCGACTTGTCAACGACCGAATAGGTAAGCGTATAATTCCCCGGCTTTGAGGGATCAACCTCCCCCTCAATATTTATAAACGCGGTAAGGTCGCCATCAATATTATCTGTTGCGTTCACACCGGGTTCTTCATAGTTATCACCAACATAGATTGTGTTGGGAGACCCTCCTATCAATTTGATGACAGGTTTCACATTATCAATGGGCGCGTCCGGTTTACGGACATTCACCACCCGCACCTCCGTTGCCACATTACCTGACAAATCCTGGACTGTATAGGTAACCTTGTAAGTTCCTAACGCCGCAGTATTTACCCTACCCCGGATCGAAATCTTCGAACTCAGGTTACCGTCGCGTTTATCCTTTGCCATTGCACCCGGTTCTTTATACCTTTCTCCCTTTACCAGATGCATCGGTGAACCGCCGATTAATGTTATCACCGGAGGAATGGCATCCCCTGCGACAATGACTGTCCTGACCTTGGATACCGAGCTGTTTCCAGCGGCATCCTTTACTATATAGGTTAATCTGTAGGTTCCTGGTTTCGAAGTATTCACGGTTCCGGTTGTAACTATGCGTGAAGATAAATTCCCTTCACGGCTGTCATAGCCACGCGCACCGGGATCTCTAAACCGGTCACCGACAATCAGCCTGACTTCCGTTTCTCCGATCAGTTCAACTACCGGCGGCTCATCATCACTGACAATAACGGTTCGTGTTTTTGTCGTGACATTCCTGGCGACATCTGAAACAGTGTATTTCACAATATAGGTATCCAGCACCGTTGTTTTTACATTGCCGGAGATTTCTATATGCATGGACAAATCACCGTCAGCATCATCCATGGCAGTAGCACCAGGCTCGACATAGTCACCGCTACCTGCCTTGACTATCATCGGGTTCATTCCCTTCAGCTTCAATTCCGGCGCCATTTTATCCTCGCTGGCTTTATTCAGCATGGACATAACCTCTTTATCCCTGTTCCAGGGAGCGCCAAGCGGTTCAAGTAATGCTCTCACTTTTTTCAGATTTCCCTGTTTGTATTCAAGCCGCGCCCATAACACCGCAATCTTCGGATCACCATGTTTTGCAAATGAAGTAGAATACACCTGTTTAGCCATCGCAGTATGCCCGCTTTTTTCAAGCAGCTTCCCTGCTTTTTCCAGATAAGCTTCATATTTGATATAATCAAGCTTAAACACATTCAGGTAACTTATAGCAGCAGCGCTATCCTGCCCGGCTTTCTGCTGCATCTTACCAAGCGCAAACCAGGCCTCAGTATAATCAGGTTGAACCTTCACACTTCTTTTAAATGCAGTTATAGCGTTTGACTGATCATTTACCTTAGTATATTGCTTACCCATTTCAAAATAGATCTTTCCTTCAGACTTTCCAGCCAGTCTTGCGGCCTTTTTAACATACCCATCTGCGTTACTCATTTTTCGCATTGCCATGCTGATTTTTGCCAGATGCAAATACACCAGCGGGTCGGATTTATCCAACGCTTCCAGGCTTTTGAATGTCTGCAAAGCTATTGAGTGGTTTCCCGTGGCCCCATAAATGAGCCCCTTCTCCCAGAGTACCACATGCCTGAGGTTGCGATTACCTGCAACACGGTCAATAGCACTCTTCGCTTTGTTTAATTTTCCGCTTTTCCGATAATAGGTAGCCAACTGGATATGCAATTTGGGATATCTGTCCTCAAGTTTATTCACAAGCCCCTGCATGAGTCGCAGCGCATCCTCTGCTTTACCCGCCTTTGCATATAATCTGCTGCCGGAATAATAGGCCAAATACATGCTGTAATCAGAATTGGTTATCTTTTCACAGTTTGAACCGAGCAAGGAAAGTCCTGCCTTATCACTTTTCTTCTCCTGAATTAAATACCCGCCAAGTCGTTTTGTATTCTTTGCATTAGTACCCAGAATATTAATGCTAAAAAAATCCTCCGGCATCTCAGTTCCTGATACACCAAGCGTCTTTGCTATTTTCCTGACAGCGTCAGTCAATCCGGCATTCATATCTCCTGTAGAAACCACTGCCTGGGTATTGATGGGCTTTTTTGATTTATCGGGGTATTCAACGGTAAAGTGCAGTTTCACCTTTTTATCCGGCGTGACTTCATATTCGATATACAATACATGGGTAGCAAGGAGTTCTTTCCCGGCGGATATATATTTGCTTTTACCGGCTCTCTTGGTAAAATCACGATGAGAAGAAACCAATGGCGTTATATCTTCAATTGGAATCATTTTAATTTTATCAACAGCATCCAGCCTGAAATAGAGATATGATTCTACCAGGGAAGATACCCACATCGTCTTTAAATCAACGGTATAATCAAAGTTATTCGGCCGTGCTATAAGAAGCCGGATTGTCCCGCCGGAAGAACCCTGACTGAACACCGATGTTAAACCGATAATTATCACACACAACATTAACCGTATCGTACGCATGACTTATCCTTCACATCAAATATGTAGCAACGTGCATTGCAGTTTGCTGTTTATTAATCTATATCAAAACTGATAGTTCAATTAAATTTCTTCTGTATTACATTCATCTGTTGTCTTCTGTTAATTATATAAAATAATCTCCCTATATAATAAAATACAACATATACTAAATTGCCGCCAAGTGTCTGTAATGATTGCAGTTATAAATTGCGAGGTATCAGATTATATTGCTTCCCGATCAACGGGTATAGGTTAATCGTCTCTATACATACTTAGTATCTGTTAAATATAGCTTGTTTTGGATGTCATTCCCGAATGTTTTTATCGGGAATCCAGCTTTTTGATGCGTTTAAGGGCATGGATTTACACCTTTGGCGCACTTCGCCCGCTTAAAGCATGCGGGAATGACGGCCACTTGTCAATATTTAACAGA
>JAUVGS010000077.1 GCA_030593665.1 Chitinivibrionales bacterium
GCCGTGGCTGCCGGTCGAAGTGGAATCAATTACCCTAAAAGCAATGGCCGGAGATCCTGATGACCGGTATCAGACAATGCAGGATTTTGGCCACGATATAGAACGATATCAGAGTGGGGAGCCGATCCTTGCGCGACCGCCGTCACTCTGGTCGAAGATTCAACGCTTTTTTAAAAAACACTGGGCGCCAATCGCAATCGGGACGATCAGCACCCTGTTTATTGCAGTGACAGGACTCATTATTAACCTGCAAAGCAGGAAGGAAAAATCCCGCTGGCAGCTTGCGTTTCGGGAAACGTTCTCAAATGAAGAATGCCTTGAAAGCTGGTATGTATACTCGGGTGAACAGAGTTATGATCAGGTGACCGGGGTGTGGAGTATCCTGGACAGTACGCTGTATGTAGAGAGTAATGGGTATTCTTTTCTGCGCTATGAGCGACCGTTAACCCGTGACATTCGAGTCGAATTTGATATAAAAACCGGATTGAAAGACCTCTTTAATACGGGATTTTTTATCTGTGGCAGTATGCCGGATAGCGGGTATGCATTTCGTATTCACCATAAAGGGACTGCGTTAAATGCGGTAACCTATCCAACATCACGTTTCCATTTCTATGATTATGAACCGGTAGATTTTCCTGTTGATTCGCAGTATCATGTAGTTGTCGAAAAAAAGGATCATGTCATTTCATTCTGGCTTGATGAGGTGTTGATCTCCCGTGTGTACGACTTCTTTCCTGCTCTGGGCAAGGAATATCAGAAAATCGGATTTTTTGTTAATGGGAGTACGGTTCTCTTTGACAATCTGAAGGTATTTAGACGGGCAGTACCGCGTCTTGCCCGGCCCACTATTATTGCCGACCGTTTCTGGGAGCAGGGAGATTTTGAAACAGCGCTTGCCGAATACCGTGAAGTACTTATTGATCTCTCCCGCAGTGATATCGCACGGCAGATAGAATTCAGAATGGTTGATTGTATGATTCGACTCGCGCAGGATGATGAAGCAAAAGAGATTCTGGGTACCATTGAAGTATCCAGGAAAATAAATGAAGAGGACAGGGCACGCGTTCTATTCCTGCGAGGTATGCTTAATGAGAAAAGCGGTATGAGCCGGGAGATGAATTATGCACTCTTTTCACTCGCAGGACTGTTTCCCCTTTCACCGGTGAATAAGTCGGCTGCTGCGTATATGGTGATGAATTGCTATGATCTCTTTACCGCAGGTAACCTTGATTCCGCGGAAATACGTATCGTATTTCTCACTAAAAAATATCCGGAATTTGCACATCACTTCGGCCGGGTGCATTTGAAGATACTCAACTATTATACCTGCCGCGGGCTCTGGAAAAAATCTCAGGAAATAGGAAAGAGGATTGTTACATTACATAAAAAGGATGAAGAAATCCTTTTTGAAGCGAAGATATTGCAGGCCAAACGGCATCTGGGAAGACGTAAAAAATATAAAGCAGTAGATGCACTGAATCAATGCCTTGCATCATCACAGCCATCCCTGGCTAAATGGCACGCCTGGATGACACTGGCCGAGGTATATGAATATGAACATAATCATACTGATGCCTATACCATTTACAAAAAAGTATTTAATGAATGTCCCAAAAACCTCCCGGTTTCATGGATGGCACGGATTCGTATGGCTGAAACCGCACATACCTTGTCTCGGGAAACTCCCGGGGACATATTTACGTATGTCATTGAGGAACCGCATGTATTTGCAGAACCGCGGCTCGTTGCGCAATACTATTCCAATTTAATTGACAAAGAGTATTTTACGCGTCAATGGCTGTTACTCAACCCTCAGAATAAATTCTATCTTTATTACTTAGCCCGCAAAGCAGTAATGGATAACGATTTTATACGGGCGAAACGTTATCTGAAAACATTTCGTAGATCCGTTTCTCCACTCTCATGGGACTATGTGCGTATATCCACACTTATTGATGATCTTGATATTTCAAAAGGACTTTCCTGTAAAAAGAAATAGCATTTTACTATCGATTCGCTATCTGCATACCAAAAATAATAAGCATGGCCACAGCACCCAGTGCCGCAAGGAGCCGTATCAGGATTTCCACCCAGTGCGGAATGGCTGGATAGGGAGATTTGTTCTGATTTTGGGACGCCGGCGCTGCCGAATCATGGGAAGTTCTCTGAGGAGGGCCGGCAGGATCATTCGGGGTGAGAATATCCTTAAGAGTCTCTTCAAATGTATCATTGTTATTGTTTTGCATGGGAGTAAAATAATATGTAACCGACCTATGGGTCGAAAACCGTATTATACCTTGACCGCGAAAAGAGTTTTTGGTTATTTTTTTCTTCTTTAGAGAATTCAGTATTTTTTATCATAGAGGAGCAAAATTGCATGGAAAAGATGGAGCAGTCAAAAAATATGTAGACCTTCACATCCATACCAGATACTCAGACGGCGAATGTTCCGTACGCGATATACTTGAGATAGCGCATGAGAAAGGGTTAACAGCTATTTCGATAACCGATCATGATACTATAGACGGTTATCCTTTGGCGTTTAACATTGGTTCAGAGCTTGGCATTGAGGTTATTACCGGTACTGAACTATCCTGTGAAATCAGCGGTGCTGATATTCATGTCTTAGGTTACTTTGTTGATATTAATAATACCGCGTTACGGGAAAAACTCCAGGAGATGAAAGAGGCAAGGTATATTCGTGCAAAGAAGATGGTACGGAATCTGAATCGCGAAGGTATCGATCTACGTTTTGGGACTGTGCTAAAAATTGCCGGGGAAGGGGCGATCGGGCGGCCTCATATTGCCACGGCAATGCTCACTGAAGAGCTGGTCTACTCTTTCAAAGAAGCCTTTGAAAGGTATATTGGCTATGATTCTCCAGCCTATGTTGAGAAGTTGAAGATGCTTCCGCGTGAAGTATTCAGGCTCATACTCGATGCTGGCGGTATACCGGTTATTGCTCATCCCGGTGTAACCGGTGTTGATGAGCGTATACCCGGTTTCGTCCGTGATGGCCTTGTCGGTATCGAGGTCTACCATTCTGAACATAATTCCGCCGCTAAAAAATTCTACCTGGAATATAGTAGAAAAAATGAACTCGTTGTTACCGGAGGATCTGATTTCCACAGTCAGACGCAGACACGTGCAGTGATTGGCTTCCCTCGTGTTTCTCATTCGGTATTTGAAAAGCTGAAAGCAAGACGCGAAGCCATTCATGGGAGATAGGTTTTTATTATGAAAGTAGTACCGGTTATTGCACGAGACAAGCTCCCGGTAGTTAAAAGTTATTTAGCGGAGATAAAAAATAATCCGGCGCTACCGCGTAAACTGTTTTAGGTCCTTAGGAAGAATGTACACGGTATTAACGGGTATACATTGTTTATAGTCCCAAAAGGTAATCGCGCATGTCACCTCCTGCTGTTATGTTCGTTGCCGGCGATCCCTCCGGTGATCAAAACACCGCACCAATAATTCGTCAATTGCGCGGCGATATTCCCGAGTGTGCCTGTTATGGTATCGGCGGCCCGATGATGCAGGCGGAAGGATTTACCACATTTCTCCCGTTTGAAGAGTTCAATAGAATGGGCTACGTCGAAGTCCTTACCCATCTCCCTTTCTTTCTCAAGGCAAAGAAACTGCTGATTCAGGAGATGAAAAAACGAAAACCAAACCTGGTGGTCTGTGTTGACTATTCAGGATTTAATACACAGGTGATGAAAGAGGCTCATGCGCTGGGTATCCCGGTACTATGGTATATTGCGCCTAAAATATGGGCATGGAAGAAAAAGAAACACACCACAAATTTAAAAAAGTATGTAACCCATATAGCGGCTATTTTCCCGTTTGAAGTGGCTATGTTTCTTCCCTATGTTACAGCGGTCTCCTTTGTCGGTAATCCTCTCGTCGAATATATAGAGAACAAACACTATACCGTTACAACGGTAAATAATGACGATTTACAAAACAAGGAGGTTATTCGCCTGGCAATCGTCCCGGGAAGCAGACCTCATGAGATTGAAAATATTTTACCTGTAATGGTTGAAACCTATCAACAACTCAAGCAGCGTTATCCAAAGCTTTCAGCGACATTGTCGCGTTGTGGAAATGTTTCGCAGGAGATGTACCAGACTATACTGGAGGATGTGACGGTTGACTTTTATGATGGCCCGTTGGAGGATATGTTTGCCCAATCCGACCTTGCACTGGTAACCTCCGGGACTGCAACACTACAGACGGCACTTATGGGCGTGCCTATGATAATCATGTATAAGACTTCGTTTATTTCGTATCTTATATTCAAGACGTTTATCACCGGAATAAATCATATCGGGCTTCCGAATATTATTGCAGATGAAGAGATAGTTCCTGAGTGTATCCAGGAGGAGATGACATCGCAGAAGGTTGTAAGCCTTTTAGAGCATTATATTAAATCTCCGGACGCCTATCAATCTGTCGTGAAAAAACTTATTTCCCTGAAAGAGAGTCTAGGAAGTAAAAAACCGTCGGAAGAGGTAACTAAACTGATAAAACATCTGTCAGGGATTGAAAAGAACGTACAATGAAAAAGATGATAACACACACGTTGCTTTTTGTTGTATCTGTCGCTCTATTGTTGTCAACGATCTCATGTATTTATGATCCAACCAATCCGTATTACTATGATACTATTTTCCATAAGGAGCTGGAATTTTGTAAAAATTTTCTCAATCGGTATTTCCTTTTCAGAGAGGCTGTTCCGGTAAATGATTCACTCTTTACCACTCCCAAATCCCTCTTTGCCGGTGTCGATGAACCCTTTACAGAGTACCTGGACCCTGATACAACTGAAATATTCCGGAGCGCATTAAATGCAACTATTGTAAAAAACGGACACGGTATTGAATTTGATTCGGTAGGCAACGGGATATTGGTAACCTATCTCTATCCGGAATCACCTGCACAAAAATTACCCCTTGAGTGCGGTGACACTATTATTATTATAAATGAAGACACTCTTGCCGGATTGAAAATGGTGACCGTTAAATTGTATCTTGGCGCAATCGCCGGTAATAAAAAAGTCATTCAGATAAAAAGAGATACCTTACTCGTGGATTCCTTTTCACTGGGCGACTATACTATTCCTTCAGTCTATATCGACAGTATTGATACCAACATCGCCTATATTTACATCGCAGCATTTTTAGATGAAACCGGAGGTACGGTAAGCGGGGTGGATGATGCACTGGTTAATACCCAGTGGGCGGACACTATTATTATTGATGTACGTGATAATTATGGTGGTGATTTTGATCAATGTCTCCTGGCTGCTTCACGTTTTCTTCCTTTTGGAAGCCCTATTATTAAAACAACTGAATGGGACGTTGATTCTTTGAAAGAAACAATCTGGGTAACAGCCGGATCAACTACCAATGATGCAAAAACATACTTTTTGCTTATTAATGATTCAACAGTTGCGGCTGCGGAGATATTCGTATCATGTTTCAAAGAAAATAACGTTGCCGTAAAGATAACAGGATCAACCACGTTTGGATTTGGTTATAAACAGATTTTTACCACCACTCCGGATAGTGGTATTGCAAAAGTAACCAAAGGATGGATTATCTCAATATCCGGGGATTCTCTTCATGAAAACGGTATTATTCCAACCGATCCGGTGACCATCACTGAGGATGCGCTTGAGCAAGTCTTAATGGATATAGGTGGCGGTACAATGCTTTATCAGGAGGCGTTTGACCGTATTTCATTCCTTCAGAAAAAATACAAGAATCGCAACCGTACTATACCACTCTGTTATACCTGGGAAAAATAACAACATATAATAGGCACTGGAGTCAACTGCATACCCATGTTGAGTAATTACCCTGCTATTATGTAACCCATTAATTTTTATTAAGATAGGAAAACAGCGCTGTTTTTTTTCAAAAAAATGCAATTTTTAATTAAAGTTTTAGTAAAATGTTCCGATGTATATAGTGGGGAAGTTATGCAAAGTAGAGTAAAAAGAATAAAAAACACTAGGGAGGTGGATTATGGAGATCCAAAAACTTGGTGGTCTTAGAATCACCAGTACCCAGAAAAAGCTCACAGGCACACTCCGGAAAACCAATGAAGCCCTTTCCAAAATTCTGGAAAAGCTGGCCAATGCCAAGCGCATTAACCGTGCATCTGATGACGCTGCCGGGCTAGCTGTAGCTGAACAATTATCCACACAGGTCAGAGGATTCAAGATGGCATCCCGGAATGTATCGGATGCCATGTCCGCACTTAATATCGCAGACGGAGCTTCAAATGAGATAGGCAGTATGCTTCAGCGACAGCGGGAACTTGCCTTGCAGGCCCGCAATGATACTCTTACCGATGACCAGCGTCAGCAAATCGATGTGGAGTACCAGAATCTTACCCAGGAGATTGACAGAATTGCCGGAGGAACCCAGTTCAATACTCAGACAGTAGCAAATAACCAGGAGCTTGCATCGGGAAATGCCCAGATTCAGGCAGGGCCTAATGCCGGTGATACCGTAACACTACCCAGTGTAGATATGACCGCAGTCGGCCTTGGTGTCAATGGTACTTCCATTGCCGATGCAGCATCAGCAGGTAACGCCCTGGCAGCAATTGATAATGCTATAGATACTATGGGTACGCAACGTGCGACTATCGGTGCAATGACAAACCGGCTTGAATCGACCCAGAATAATCTTATGGTTGCCGAGGTAAACACAACTGCGGCGGAATCGATTCTCAGGGATCAGGATATGGCAATGGGTATTGCGGAAATGACCAAAAACCGTCTCTTGCAGGAGACCGGAATGCGTGCATTCCAGCGGTTTAATGAAATCAGCGGGAACCATATTTTAGGATTATTGCAGTAAGAATATATATATAGTGTTGTGGTTGTATTTTCTCATGGAGAGATAAACATGTGCCAGGGATGGATACCATGTATTCATCCCATTTTTTATTATGGTGTGAAGATAGCCTATGAAATTTACAGAACCCCAAGTCGCTCAGCATTATACCAGAATGCAGATAGAGACTGCGTCCCGCCAGAAACAGCTTACCATGCTGCATGTAAAATGTGTGCAGTTGATACATATAGGCATGATTGAATCCGGGATTGAAAAAAGGTTGATTCTGGATAAGGCGCAGAATATCCTTGCCCAGTTTCAGGCAGCTCTCCGCATGGAAGATGACGTCTCAGATGGACTTTTCTATACCTATGATTATACCTATGTGCTTTTAGAGCGTGGTCAGATTGACGATTGCAGAAAAGCTATTCAGATCATGAGTATTGTTCGTGATACGTTTAGAGAGTTGTTGTTGAGTTTATAATTATTCCATTATTTGTATAGTTTTGAAAAAGATACTTGTGTACCATTACACAACGCTGCAAATACGCCCACTTGACCGTTATCAACTTTACCAAGGTTTCCTAACCATTGTCGGCTTACGCCAACTGATTCCTTTCCTTTTTTTGCAAAATCACTTTCATCAATTAAAAAACCTGCATTATGTCTATCACCAATCAAAGCATTGGCATCTTGTGCAACTTGATCCATTACTGCTCTTGCAGACCATTTCGAGTCTGTGGCAAATTGTTGAAGCTCTTGGTGGTCTGCTTGGGTTACGACCTCGGACATACGTTCCATGTTTTTACGATTCCCAGCCTGCATCAATGCACGATAGCCAGGCAGTTATTCCACTGGCTCAAATGACTGATGAAAGAGTAACAAATCTATATGATCTTATGGATGCCGCTTATGACTCAAAAGAGATACATGAAATGTCGGAAAGGCTAAACCATGTACCGATAATAGATTCAAATAAACGAAAAGGCGATAAAAAGGTGATGGCGCATTTAATGTTTGGAATAATTGCAATGACAGCAGATCAATTATTTAGTACCTTACAGATTGCTTTCTTGTTTTTTAGGTATTGGTTACAAATTTATTTGTTACAATACTTTATTCCGAATGTTTTCTTCGGTTAGAAAGGACTCTGATAAGGAACTTACTTGCGGGTTT
>JAUVGS010000488.1 GCA_030593665.1 Chitinivibrionales bacterium
GACAACTGGGAAAAAGAACATACCGACGGCATCCTGCCCAGGGTCGGTATAACCGCAAAACACCCTCCATCATTTAACAAACTCTATTTTGTCCAGATGGATGAATTCTTTCCAATCTCGCCTGATCATGAACGTTCATTCAATAACTATGTAAAAAAATATTATATCGATGAATTAGGTTTTGATATACAAAAAACATTCCTTTTCAACACATCCGATATCACCCTTTCTAATGATGGCGGCAAACAGCAACCTATACATGTTGAAGATCTCTTTCCTGACGGCGCTAGCGATTTAAACCTGCGGGAAAAACTGCCGGCTGATGAACCGGGCAAGCTCCGCAAAAGAATAATCAGGTACTTTGATCAGGTATGTGAAGACTTTGAAGCGGATATCCGTGCGTTAGGCGGCATTGGATTCTTCCTGAGCAGCATCGGTCCCGGAGGGACTGTTGCCCATAACACCTTTGGTGCAAGCCACCATTCTGCGACACGACTGACTACCATGAATTATGAGACTATGGCTGCTGCTGCGAGTGATCTTGGCGGGATTGAAGTAGTGAGGAAAAAGGCGGTAGTCACTATCGGTCTGGAAACAATAACATTCAATCCTGATTGTACTGCAATTATATTCGCTGCCGGTGAAGAGAATGCCGGGTATATTGCCCGGGCCGTTGAAAATGATCCGCAGATACATTACCCGGCAAGCGCCCTGCAGAAACTTGCCAATGCACGATTTTACCTTACTGACGGGGCAGCTTCCAAACTGACGGAGCGCAGATTCCAGACCCTGCTTGGCGTAAAATCAGTTTCAGAATCAGAAATAGATAAACTTGTTATTGACGGTGCTTTGCTCTCGGAAACAAAATTAACCCTGTTAAAGGAAACTGGAAAACCTTCGCACGGTAAAGAAATACCGCATTGGAAAATCGCCCGGCATCTTACCAAAAAATCCCTGCAGGAATGTGCCGAAACAACCCGGAACAACCTTATTACAAAAATCCACCGGGGATTGAACATACCCAAACCACAGCGATTTCTTCACACGGGCCCTCATCAAGATGATATTGAACTGGCCTACTTTCCACTGATACACCATCTTGTAAGGTCACCGAAAAATCTCAACTATTTCTGCTATATGACCAGCGGATTCACCTCAGTCACAAATGATTTCGTACGTGAAAAATTTGCTACACTTATCACGGTCATCGAGAACGGAAAACTTTTTAAAACCATTTCAAAAAATGATCTCTTTAATCCTGAATATAAAGAAATTGAGATACACGGTTACCTGAACGCCATAGCACAGCAGAATACCTATAGTGCCGGTATGTATACGGCAATGCGACTGTGCAGGCACCTTGCCAAACAACTGCAAACAGATTCGGATTATACAATACTCGCATTCGCTCAAGAGCAACTGACTTTGCTTCAGCAGCATATCCCGGGCACTATCCTTCCTGACACCATCAAGCTGATTAAATCCTGGATCAGGCAATGGGAAGCTGAATTGGTATGGGCCCATTTCGGCCTGGACATTCGTGACATCTATCATTTACAATTGAAATTTTACAGTGATAATATGTTTCCCAAGGACCTTAATTTCGAACAGGACGTGAAACCGATTGTTGACCTGCTCATGAGGATAAAACCAACGACCATCACGCTTGCGCTGGATCCTGAAGGAAGCGGTCCTGATACGCATTACAAAACACTGCTGGCTATTCGCAGGGCTATCCAGGCCTACATTGAGCAGTACGACAAGGAAATACCGCGTATCTGGGGATACCGCAATGTATGGTCAAGCTTCCACCCGGCAGAGGCTACAATGATCGTTCCGGTTTCACTTAATTCATTTGCAGTATTGCATAACATGTTCAACACCTGTTATCTCAGCCAGAAATCCGCATCATTTCCCAGCAGTAAACTTGACGGAACATTCAGTGAACTCGCGCAGATGACCTGGGTCCGGCAATTCAACGACCTGACGCTATTACTCGGTAAAAGTATGTTCTATAACGACGACCATCCGATGATGCGCCGGGCCTATGGCGCCATCTATTTCAAAGATATGACCTACGATGAATTTATGAAGGAGACCAGGGAGATGGAGTAGCGAAAGATTGGAGTAATGAGAATAAGATACTTCCACTATAAATTAAAAACTATTAAATATTCTATCTACAGAGGTAATTGCAATGGCAGCAGATCAATTATTTAGTACCTTACAGATTGCTTTCTTGTTTTTTAGGTATTGGTTACAAATTTATTTGTTACAATACTTTATTCCGAATGTTTTCTTCGGTTAGAAAGGACTCTGATAAGGAACTTACTTGCGGGTTT
>JAUVGS010000421.1 GCA_030593665.1 Chitinivibrionales bacterium
CATTTACTACCTCATTAAGCAGAAACAGTGTGACGGATCCGGCGCATCTGCTTTGCCGGATGCTAAGATTCTTCGGCGTCAAAATTTTCTTCCCCTGGTTTTTTATCGGAAGAGTCGACGAGAATTTATAAACATGCCGTCCATATTGGGGGAAATTATCCGTGAAGGTGCCTGTGCCGGCGGCAATGGTTCTCTTTTCAAAAAGAACCTCTATTTCCTGTCCCGCCGGTAAATCAGAAACGCTGAATTGCACGTTATCGACAGCCGCATCTTCCAGAGCAACCGCCATAATGTATGATTTGCCGTCAGACCCTCTTTTGTAAACGTTTTGTATTTTATCGGTTTGCGTCGTAGTACACACATTGTTTTTACCATTTACATCAAGTGTGACCGCAGGGGGGAGAAGAACCGGATTGAGTGCCGTAATCTCATTGGCTATTTTTGATAACGTATCCCAGAGTGGCGCTGATCCGCCATAATCCCAATAAAAGATTCCCTTTGCACCATGAATAAGAGCGATATATGCCTCGGAAAAACTCATATACGCCTGTTGGGTTGTACGATCGTAGGCTTTTAAAAATGCGATAAAGGGTTTCTCACCACCGGTTTCATTAACCAGTAAATCCGCTCTCTCTCCAATCAGGCTGACCGTGGATCCAAACGCAGGGTATACGTCATACCCCTGAAAATCACAGATGTCTTTATAGTGCCCGAAAGCTCCCTTTCGCCATGCCATTTCAAGGGCATAAATGGGGTGATCAGGATCGCCTTTTCTCACAGCATCTTTTGTCGCCATACACCATTCAAGATTACTGAAAAATTCAGGAATCTGAGAATGGTCGGGTTCGTCAACAGGTGACCAGGCCATGAGTGCAGGGTGGTTGCGGTGTTTCGCGCAGACGTTTGTGATATATTCGAGTGTTTTTGCCTCACTGTTAAAATGGTTCTGAACAACCGCATATTTTATATCATTCTGAAATACTCCAATAACCTTTAATCCGGCCTCCTCGCTTTTATTGAGGAATTCACCAAATCCATAGTGGCCGCCTGAGGGAAGACTGTCCCAGACGTCACCGGCAGCATAAGGATCATTAATCATCATCCAGTTATAAAAGAGAACCATATTAAAACCGGCGTCAGCCATATCCTTCCAGGAATTTTCGGACATGCCTGTCCAGCCGGCGGCAAAACCAACTGGAAAGAAAGGCTTGTTGTCAACAATCCAGCAGCTATCCTTTGTTAAGCCCTCAAAATTTCCATCACCAGCGGAGGGGTAGAAACCGGGCGTGTCTGATTCAACGGTCAACTCATTTTCGGAACCGGCCAGTTCGATTCTGTCTACGGGCAGATCACCGGTTAATCCCTGACTCCATTGACCGGTGCCTATCTTGAACTGATACATCCCGTTAGTTGCGGATAGATTTTGTGGCGCTACCGTTATAACGTCTACTTTCCATTGGTGGTCAAATTCACCGCCGACACTTCCGATTTTCACCCAATCCGAGCCATTGTGAGAATAAACCGGCATCGCGCCATACACAACGGGTATATGATCTTTATAACGGATACCAAGATATACCGGACTGCCGTCATTTATAGCTTTCGTATGAAATTCCGCGTTGGTAGTCATACGGATAGTCCGGGCATTAATTAATCCGGGCAGGGCAGGTGCGTCTGTAAATATCCAGAAACCGGTGTCCGTCTCCTGATGAATAAAATCGGCGTCTCCACCGGCAATGTTGAAATTACCTTCCCATCCTTCCCGGATGAGATAGATATCGGAAGAAGTAGAAAAATCATCGTCATCGCCAAAATCATTTACTAGCAGTTCCCCTGATATAAGACAATGAAACAACAGGGTATAGAGGAATAGTTTAACTGGGTAGCGATAATTCATACACAGCCTCCTTATGGAATGGTGAGTTTTCTTACACGGTGAGTGGACTTGGTTTTCACCTGTATCCAGTAGACACCGGAACCGACACGGGCATCTCTATCAGTGGTTCTGTTCCAGGTTATGCTATTATTGGTATAGGTGTTGAATTTCCTGATACAACGACCGGAAACCGTATAGATAGTGACAGCCTGCACCGGTTCCGGTAAATTCCATGAGATATGGATCGTATTGTATCCATAGTCAGTTCGAAGGTTCAGGTGATGGTGCTGCAAAATATCTTTCTTGTTTTGTATACCACTTGAAAGCCATATCCGTTCCGGGTAATCATTTTTTGGCGACCAGGAAAATGATTTTTCGAGAATAAGGGCGGTAAAAAACTGGGCAATCTGCTCATGTCCCCAGTAGCCCGGGTGACAGCCATTATTCTCCCAGGCCCATGCATACTCATCACCCCGGTAGGTCATCAGTCTGAGTATATTGACAATAGGTACACTTTTATCCGCCGAAACCTGTTTCATCGCCGTTGTCAATTCCGGCTCAATAGCGGCGTTTGTCCCCGGTGAATCATACACGCAGATGGTTGGCGTCATGATAATAACACTAAATCCGGCAGCCTGGAACTCGTCAATGGCGTCGCTTACCCGTCCGGCAAAAACAGCTACCGGTATGCCCCAGTTTAAATCGTTGCCGCCAAATTCAATAATTACCAGATCACCGGTTGAACCTTCTGTAAGTATTTCATTCTTAAAGGCAATTGATTCAGCGCTGTGTATCGCGGCCCCTCCTTTGGCTTTTTCAACAGCCGTGATACCGGTATAGCCATACTGCTTTCTGAGTTTAGCAGTCAGCCTCCCGTAAAAACGGTCTTTTTGAGCACCGGCATATTCCCAACCCGAGAAAGGGTGTACCTGCCCGCCCCTGTTCATCTGTACACCGCAGGCAATGGAATTGC
>JAUVGS010000244.1 GCA_030593665.1 Chitinivibrionales bacterium
AGTGAGTGTCTTGCAGCAGGTTACTGATAACACTCTTACCTTCCGCATACCAGCGGGATTCAGGATGGACAATATACACGGCATTTCCTTCAGAAAGAACACTATCAATTAAAGCGGTCTCAAATCCTTTTTCTACAATCACCATCTTATTTTTGATAGATATATTCTTCACTCTGGAATCATAAAAGGCAATATCCAGTTCCGTTATCAGCAAATCACCGGCAACCAGTAATGTGTTTAGAGTCATAACTATTTCATATCGTGCTTTATGTGCGGCACGGGAACTTTGAACTAAATGGAAACTGATTTCAAAATTAATATAGAGCGCAAAACAAATCCACAGGTAATATAAAACTTTTTTGATTGGGTCCTTTTCAGCCCGGGCAGACAGTCTATCCATGCCGACATTAAACCAGATATAACAAGGTATGAGTGCAGGAATGGCATAACGGTTTGCAAAGGCAACAAAAAATGATAAAAAACTTATAAACGATATAAAAAATATAAAGAGATAGGTCGCGACACGTCTATTACCCTTCTTAGGGAAATAATAAAAACCAACAGCAACCATCGGCAAAAATAAAATCATGATACCCCTGAAATGAAACAACATCAATTTCAGATACTGAAAGAATTGTAATCGATAGCCCCACTGTAGTTCCCGAAAAAAATATTGTATCCCAAGTGTTGGTTGATGAGCGGAATATGAAATACTGTAAACATGGTTGAGATAATGTACGTTATAAATTACCTGAGGAATAAAAGGGAATATGGCAAGCACAATTCCCAGAATGTGGTGTCGAAAATTTTTTTTTGTGCTCCAGATAAAATAGATAAAAGCCGGAAAATAGAATACACTTGCATACCGTAAACTGATTGACAGAGAAGCGAAAAGATACACCAGGGGGATGTGCGAAAGTTTTTTTTCATCGAGGACTTTAACAGTAAAATAAATAGTTATGGTTATGAATAATAGAGCCGGTATATCAGATAAAATTTGAGTGCTATAGCGTAAAAGTGGTAATGAAAGAATGAAAATCAGGCTTATTACCGAGGCAACTTTCCTATTACTATAGGAACTATTTATCAAATATAAAAAAAAGGCGCATGCCAGTAATGAAAACTGGGATAAAAACAATCCGAAACAGGTTGGATCAATTTTTAAAAGAAGAGAGATCAATAAAAAGTAACTATACAGAATGTTTCTGAATTGCGCTCCTGTTTCTCCATTTTCATAGAGATTGACAGCGTTTTTAAACCAGCTTGAAGCATCAAATGGAAAAATGGTATCAAATAAGTACCAGGTCAATACAAAGCCAAATAGCAATACCCCTATAATGTATTTATGTTCTGAAATAAGAAGTTGTATCTTCTGCCGAGTTACCCGAACGTAACTATACATTTTTCTAGAACCCTTTGTTCAATAGATAGGAAAGATAATTGATTTGATTTGTAATATCTACGGTATTATGGTTTACATCAATTACAATTATTATTGAGGATTATTACTGTATAATGATATTGCCATTCTTAATATGCTCAGAGCCTGTCTTATGCTTGTCGAGGGATGAAAGGATCCACTCTGCCTATATGCTTCCTATATCAATAGAGGAAATAGCGCTCACTCGGTGGTGAGAATGTATTGGTGGGTCATGAATGATGAGTGCTCTCCCAAGAGGAGTCAAAGAAGGAAGCTTTACACCTCAATGTATTCGTGGGTGAATAACACCTCTAAAACGGGTTGGTCTGCGGCCGCGCAACTCGGAATCCAATAAAATAATATATAGCCCCTGGTACGTTATACCCCCGCACTGCGGATTGCAGGTCCTTTAGCGGACTTACGTAGCAGGAGCCCCGGGTGGCACGATAACCCTGGGGACTGCTGCCCGGGCCGATCGGATTTGTTTGGGAAGTTGCTGAATAAGTATCTAACCAGTCATTGCACTTCTCCCATACATTTCCGGCCATGTCATACAACCCGAATGGATTTTTTGTTGTTTCAAGTTTTACCGGATGAGTTTTATTACCGCTGTTGTATATGTTCCATGATGCGGTAGTGCCGCCCATGGAATCGGTTCCCCACCAATATGGCGTAGTGGTACCGCTACGGCAGGCATATTCCCATTCAGCTTCGGTGGGAAGGCGGTATCCTGAACGTTCATAGTGAATCTGGAAATCAACGAGGCTGGTACAGGCGAATGAAAGATACAGTGCCTGTGAATAACTGTAGACAGTGTCCAATCCGTCTTTTTTGGAACGTAGGTTGCAGTATAGCACGGCATCAAAATAGGAGACATTCTCAACGGGAAGGTTATGGCTTCCTGTATGAAACGAGGGATTAAAACCCATCAACTGGTGATAATCCTCCCCTATCACCTCGGTCTCATCCATCCAGAAGTTATAGGTAAAGTTGACGGTATGCACAGGATCGACCAGTCCTGCCTGGCCCATGCTGAAACTGGAATCTTTTGCCGGTATCAGTACCATACCGGTACGGACAAATTCGGCGCGAATATCCAGATCTGATTTAGCGGAATCCTGAAGTTTATAATTCATGGCAGCGGTAACAGAAGGTGCGCCGCTCCAGTTGCTGAACTGGAAGCCGCTGAATGCGATCGCATTTATTTTATAGGCAGTACCGTGCTGCAGCCAGTTGGTATCGTTGCCTAAGGTTCCGCCGATATCGGATATATACCCGCCGCTTGTAGCGGCTTTTATAATTCGGTAAATATTTATCGAAAAGAAGGCTTGTATCGAATGATTTGCGAGCACCTTTGAAAAGGTGTAGACAGAATCCAACCCGGCATTGATCCCGTCAACCAGCACACTGTCAATGTAATAACCGGTATTCGGCACTATTGAGTAAACAGTGTCCGTTTCAGGTTCAATAATCGCGGTATCGGCAGGTATAATCGCTCCATTTACCGTGGGCAAGCTTATGATAGTATACTTTTTATCAAGCACGGTAATGGTTACCGGTTGTTTATCCAGAAGTTCACCGTCACTGGAGAAAAATATGATGGTGTGCAGGCCGGAATCAGAATAACCGGGCCGCCATACAAGGAGCCCTGAGCCGTTGCCGCTGTCAATAAACACTGCAGAACCCGGCAGAGAATCTGCGTACAGAGAGATGGAATCGCAATTTATATCAGTCGCGGAAATGCTGAGCGCAAGGGTATCCCCTTCATACACGATAGTGTCGGGAATACTGTCCAGTACCGGCGCATTGTTTACATTTACCACCCTGAGATGGACGACAAAGGTATCGGATAAAGGTGGTGTCGCATTGTCAGTTCCGGTAAAGGTAATATTTCCGTATGTATAGTCAGCAAGCGCGCTTGAGACGAGATAGTTCGGTCTATAGGTAAAAAGACCGGTAGTGATATCGAAATGGGCGGAATCCGGCTTGTTGAGCGGTGTAGAGAGCATCGTGAGATCAGACGGGTTGGGATCAATCACGGCTGCGGTGAATGTCAGGGTATCAATTTCATTCACTACCATGGTATCCCCCGATTGATAGCCGGCAATGGTAATATTCGTCGGTAGATTGAAGCTGCCTATCGCAATATCGATAGTTGTCACAGCCGTGTCAATGTTGTCGGTTGCATGGAGTACGAGAGTATACCTTCCGCTGTCACTGGCGTATGACTGCCAGGTGAGTGACGAAGCTGATTGTTTGATTATCTCAGGCCGCGGCAAAGTGGTTGAGCTGATAGAGTAATAGACTTCCTCGGAATCCGGATCGACAGCTTTAAAAGCGACTGTTAACAGGGCACCTTTATCCATCTGGTAATAGAGTGCGGGTTGATTATCCAGGAAAACCGGCCTGCGGTTGCTGTTAAGTACGGTTAATGAGAGAATGCATGAACGGTACACATTACCGTCGCCTGCCAGAACAGCGGCGGCATAACGGCCGGCGTCCTTATACCCGGAGGTATATGAATACGCGCCCTGCGGAGTAATTGTATCGCCTGCAGGTTCGAGCTGAGCGAGAGAAAAGGTAAGCACATCGTTGTCAGGGTCAGAGCATGAGTCGGTAAAGGACAGACTGAGCCGCTCGCCCTCATATATGCCGGCATGGACAGTATCAGTGTTCCACACCGGTGCGTGATTACCGAAAGTTAACCGGTACGGTACACTCACATCTTTACCATAAATATTGGAGAGCGTACAGACATACACACCGGTATCAGTAACCGCTAACGGAGAGACAAAGGTTACGGTATCTTTATCCACACCTGCTATCAGCACCCCGTTATGGCTCCAGGTATACTGCAGCAGGGTACTCCCGGATCCTTTGACATACAGATAAAATGAAGAATCAAGCAGCGGTATCCCTGAAGCATGAATTGT
>JAUVGS010000518.1 GCA_030593665.1 Chitinivibrionales bacterium
TGTCTCTCCGTTCCCAGTTACCAAAAATCAATTACATAAAGTGAAATATAGTTTTTTTTATGGGTTTCGATATAATCGATGACGCGATTAATACGTGCTATATATTCTTCCCGCTGATATTTTCGGTTGGTGATTTTGTTATTATTCATAGGTACTAAAATATATTTGTGGCCACCCCATCTTGTTGACTACATACACCAAATGCTTGAAATCCAAACTTTCTGGAGAATCAAGCCGCAGTAGCCGAGACACTGCCGGTTCTCTTTACGTACAACCGCGTATAATCCGAATCCGTTATCAGTGTAGCTCTGCACATTTCTCCCAACCCACTCCTCCGTTTCAACTCTGTCTTTTGTACCGGGGAACCAGGCTATGGCGACAGGGTCTGAACTACCATTATCGCTCCTATCTTCAGCTTATGCTTGCGGGCATGCTTCACAACATCCTCTAAACACTCATAACCGGTACGCATAAACGATGACAGTAAATCCCCATCAAACCGATTCTTATAAAAATATATCCGCAATTGCTCTGGTATGGTCAATATGACATGACGATATCTTACTCCAGGGTGATCAATCCACTGGAGTGCCTGACCGCAGTCTGAAGCGCCGGTCGTTCTGAGAAACAATATTGAAGAGTCTGTGGATATTGATCTGATTATTATTGAAAAAGGGAGAGTGGAAAAAATCAGCCTGGTTGACGTTTCCGGACACCCCACCTTCGGAAGGAGGGGCAGTGGTAAAAGCCGCCATGAAATGGCGTTTCCCGCCGCCGCGGCTGCAGGAAAAAAAAGGACGGGTCAGGTATGTATATCGAACAAATTTTACGCTGCATTAGATACGGGAAAAACGATGCCGTGAACTTTACGAAACATAGTACTCTATCTGTTTTTTCGTATAATTAACATTCTCAAATTCCCCTTTTGTAAGAATTCCGGCACACGAACGGCAGAACCGTCTTTTTTCGAATACTCCCACAATAATTTCCCCCGCAGGCTATACACCGAGAATCCATTCAAAAGTTCCCTGTCTTCGTTTATCAGGGCAGTATACCCTTTTCTATCATATATGATGATATTACAAGAACCGGAAAAACCAATCGTACCCTTTTTAACGATAGAATGGTTATGTATGCCGGTCTGGGCAGTTATTAATTTATACCCCGCAAACCATTTATCAGCCATTTTTTTTGCTCCGCTCTGATTGGGATGGCAATCATCAATGAAATCACCGGTTAAATATCCAGTCCACTGATCAACAACTAAAATGGGTGATTTTTCAGTTGTTTTTGCTGTTGCGAACGTAAGCAGCTTCTCGTTATACAGCGATATTCGATCCCATGCAACCCCTTTGTTTTTGGTCGGAATCATCTGAGCGAGTAATATTTGAACGTTAGGATTGATAGAACGTAGGGTGTCAATAATGTCATCCATATCTGCAACAGCGTTCTTAGTTACTTTCTCATTTGTGCCGCTAATTGAAGACCAGAAATTATTGGTACCAAGATGTATCATTACTATATCCGGTCTTGCAGCACGGGCATATCCGCCAATTCTCGGGAGAGTCCAACCGGTACTTCTCCCCCAGTGTCCTTCATGGTTATAATCAAAACCGGAAATAGTTACGGCAACACCTTCGTTTCCATGTTTTTTTAGTGATCCTACAAAGTCAAACTCATAGCCATTATCCTTTAGAAGTTCGTCAAGGTAATAGCGATAACAAGTTTTAGTCGATTTTCCTGATGTTATTGAATTTCCAAGAGGCATTATTTTTTTTACCTCTCCAAAAGATTGTGAATTCGATACGCCACACCACAAAAATATCAAAATTAAAACACCCCTACTGTTAGTAATCATCTTTATATCTCCCTTGCAGTATAGAATTGTATTCGAAATAGTTCGCCTGCCTTCAAACAGTACTATGGAGGTGCTAAGACTTCCTGCCAATCATTCCGAACCGGTTCGTTTCCTTCTCAGTCTGGTACCATACTCAGCTTTCACTTATTCGCTCATTTGCAAGCTGAAAGCACTCTTACAAATGCCAGGGTAATTTCCCGGTTTATCGGTGGCTTCCCTTACTACCTTTCTTTTAACTG
>JAUVGS010000322.1 GCA_030593665.1 Chitinivibrionales bacterium
GTGCCGTATCCCGATATGGTTCAGAAACAGCGAGGTGCTGACAGGCTTGACAATCAGAATAAAGGTAATAATTAAAAAGATATAGGCAAACATCAACCCGGTGCGTTTACCTTCTCCACTGCGTATATCATAGAAATTGGCGACATAGTTAAACATTATTACACTTCGGTTCTAAGGTATCAAAGCTGACCGTCTGCTTTATGAGTCTCTTTTTTCAATCTCAAGCTTCTTATTCAAATCCAGTGGTAAGAGTATAGTAAATGTTGTTCCCTTTCCCACGTCACTCTCTACTAAAATCTCACCCTTATGATCTTGAATAATCTGATAGGTAATCGACAAACCCAGACCTGTTCCGACACCGACCCCTTTCGTGGTAAAACCGGGATCGAATATTTTCGACACTTTATCTTCCGGTATGCCGATCCCCGTGTCGCTGATTTTAATGAAGATATTCGTTTCCTTTTGTCCCGTCTTTATCGTTATGGTGCCGGGTTTCTCAATCGCCTGACAGGCATTATTCAAAATATTGAGAAATGCCTGGTTTATCCGTCCCGGGTAGCAGTCTATCTCAGGAATGATACCAAACTTTTTCTCAACAGTGATACCATGTTTCAATTTGTGGTTTAAAATGACTAAGGTATCTTCAATGCTTTCATGAATATCTACCGTGTTCATTTCCGCTTCATCAAGACGGGCAAAACTTCTCAACCGCTTTACGATCTCAGTTACCCGTGAAGACGCGGTATTAATAACGCGATTTGCCTCTGCAATGGTGGAGAATAACGAGTGAGCCTTCTTCTGCACCGTATCTTCGGCATCTGAATCTTCAGAACAAAATTGCTCGAGTTTTTTTGTCGCCCGTACCAGGGTATCATGCATACTGGCGATAGCCCCGACAGGTGTATTGATTTCATGGGCGATCCCGGCAACCAGCATACCCAGCGATGCCATTTTCTCCGATTGCACCAATTGGCTCTGGGTCCGGCGCAGGTTTTTATTCGCATCCTCTAAATCAAATACAGCCTGTTTTTGTTCGCTGATATCGTAGAGCCCACCGATTAAAACCTGTTCATTATTCAACAGTGTTGGTGCAAGTGATAAGATACACCAGACAGATTCTCCTGATCTGTGTTTGAATTGAACTTCATAGTTTTTTACCGAGCCGTCGTTCTTCAGCTTTTCTAAAAGGAAGGTGCGCTCATCAGGGCTTTTATAAAAATCAAGCGCGTTCTTCCCGAGCATCTCACCCGTTGTATAACCGGCCATGGTTTCCAGATGCTCATTGCAATAAACAACCTTCCCATCACTGATCCGGGTGATAATAACCGGAATCGGCGCCGATTCAACTATAGTCCGCAACTGTTCGTCCGCCTTGATCAGGGCGGTAATATCATTGAAGGTCCAGAGGGTTCCCAGGTGAATTTCTTCTGATTCGGAGACAGGTACAGAAACGATACTTATGATCCGCTCCACCGGTTTCTTCAATTCAAGCCTGCTTTCACGATCAAGTGAATTAAAAAAATTCTTCGTCTGCTCGTCCAGAGAAGTATGTACTCTTTTCGCTAAAACATTCCTGAATTTTTGAGGGTCTTTAAAACAATCTGCAATACTTTCAATAAAGGCTTCAAAAGGATCTCCTTTAATAGATTCTGAATCTATGTCAAATATTTTCTGCGTACTCATATTAACTTCAACAATGATGTTCTCTGCATCGACGAGAAGGATCACATTCGGTGAAGAATTAATAATCGTTTTCAATTGATTGGTGCTTCTAGTCAATTTATGTAACAATTCTTCCTGCTGTGTGGTTTTTGCCTGCAGTTCCCGGTTCGCCTTCTGCAAACCTTCCGATAGATGTATGTTTTCATGCTTGACTTCAGCATATTCAATCGCTTTTTTAATACTGGTAACCAACCTGGTTTTATCAACCGGTTTTACCATGTAATCAAATGCACCGTTCTTCATACACTCAACAGCGGTTTCTACCTCAGTCAGTGCGGTAAGCATAATAACGGGAATGCCGGGATGGTTCTCTGTAATCTGCGGCAGCAGTTCTCTGCCGGTCAGGTGCGGCATAAGGATATCCAGGAGAATAGCGCTGTATCTTTGTTTTGAAAGTAACGACATTACCTCCTGACTGTGCTGACATTTTGCAACGTTATTTACTCCTGACGAACGAAGTGAAAAGGATGCACTTTGTAGAAACTGCGCTTCATCGTCAACGATTAAAACCGGTGCTTCCGGATATTTTTTAATTTCCATATCGAATTAAATCCCCCATATTATGAAATAGCCGGCAGGGTAACAATTGCTTTGGTACCTTTTCCAATCTCAGATTCATATTTCAGATCCCCGCCATGGTCCTTTATAATATTATAAGAAATAGACAGCCCCAGTCCGGTACCACCTGAATCCCGCTTAGTAGTAAAAAATGGATCCATGATATGTCTTAAATCTTCAGGCGCTATCCCCTTGCCTTCATCAGAAACCGTTATTATTACCCGGTCGGAGTCTTTCCGACATTCTGTTGACAGAGTAACAGACTTGCTTTTATCCTCAAGTGCCTGGCAGGCATTGCCGATAAGATTAATTATTACCTGCTCAATCTGCTGAGAATTCCCTTTTACATCCGGGAGATTATCATCATAGTCAACTTTAAAATTATCCGTTGTCTTTTTTATCAAGTTACTGAGAATTATTGTTGAGGATTCTATTATTGAGTTTATCTTCACCGGTTGATCCATGGTTCCTGCGTCCTGGCGGGCAAAATCTTTCAAACTCTGTACAATCTTTTTAATACGTTCAGCACCCTCGGAAATACCATTGATCAACATTGCTATATCATCCCGCATTTCCGAATACAACATCCCGGCGATTATAAAATCACCATTGTTATCATAGCGTTTATCTAATAAGGGTTTCACATCTTGCCAGACATCTGCCAGATTATTGCTGTTAAGCAGCATAAAATTATTCGGATTGTTTATCTCATGTGCCACGCCTGATACCAGGATACCAAGTGTTGCCATTTTGTCTGCCTGAATAAGCTGCTGTTGCTGTAATTGAGTCAGATCTTCTGCCTTTTTTCGCTCATTAATATCAAAAATCGCTCCATCAAGCCATAATACATTTCCTGTGCCGTCAAAAATTCCCTGGCCCTTTTCATAAACCCAGCGTATGGTCTGATCCGCACGAATAATCCTGTATTCGAGTTCATAAGCTATCTTATTACTAACTGCTTTTGCGGCTACATCTTCCGCCATTTTACTGTCATCCGGATGAATTATGCTTGCGTATGATCGTATCGTATTACTGATAAAATCAGAAGCGGGATACCCGCTAATTTTCTCTACTTCATCGCTTATATATTCCATTGTCCATTCTTTATCATGTGAGCAACGATAGGTTGCACCCGGGATATTCGAAGCCAGCGTCTTAAAACGTTTTTCACTTTCACCGAGCGATTTATATGCTTTGTCTCTTTCCGTTTCATGGATATTAATCTGCTCCATCATATTG
>JAUVGS010000053.1 GCA_030593665.1 Chitinivibrionales bacterium
ACTGGTGTAATTTAGAACTATGTACATTATGTTGTGGTTAAAAAAAGGATTCCCTACGATTGATGGCGTTAACACCACTCAAGTAAATACCCAGAAAACCTTATTTTTGCTTTTAACACCTTAGTAACCATGTGAAACCAACTAGCTCTAAAACCTTATTAGCTATGAAAATCGAATATAACAATGAATCAACCCATTCATCATGAAAAAGTAACTTTTACTGAGGACTATGAACAATTCATAAAACATAATCAGGAGACGTTGCAAAGAAATAAGGTAATAAAGTAGGAGTTTCTGGAGTGTCCATTAGTTACTAAGATGTCAAAATGCAAAAATAAGGTTTAAAAAATAGGTGATGATGTTTTTTGATTTTAGATTTCAGATTTGAACCTCTGATTAAAATGTGCCTTTGATAAATGCATCAAAGAGTGTCACCCCATCGTATGGAGGTCTGTTAGTACTCCGACCGTTGTTCTCATTGTAGTGTACGGTTGAATCAGGAGAAATGCCGGTGCCGCACACGGCAAAGGGGACAGGCATAGCGTGGTGTGTTTTCGTCGATAGCAGGGTGACATGGTCGGGAAGAACAAGAACACGCATCTCGTTATACTGCTTCTGAATGGTCAGTATCTCACTAACAACATATCGGTCAAAGTCTTCGATCGCCTGGATTTTTTTTTCACAATCTCCTTCATGGGAGGTTTCATCCGGTGCCTCAATATGAAGATACACGAAATCCTCATGCTGCAATGCCTGGGCAGTTGCTGCAACTTTGCCGGCATAATTCGTATCGAGATAGCCGGTTGCACCGTCAACATTTCGCACGGTTAATCCGGCAAGTACTCCCAGACCTTTAATCAGGTCAACTGCGGAAATGACAGACCCGTTAAGGGAGTACCGCTTCGAAAGTGTCGGAAATTTTTTTGCGCCACCATGGCCCCAAAGCCAGATATCGGATGCCGGGGTTTTACCTTGTGCGGCACGTTTTTTATTAATCGTTGAACGGTGTAAGATTTCATGTGCTTTTTCCGACAGCGTTCTGAGAATATTCGCGCCGTCTCCCTGAGGGACGTGAGAAATATATTCTTTCCCGGAGATATCGTGCGGAGGTGTACAAATGAGAGAACCGCGCGGGAACCGGTTTATTACCACCAGATGACGGTAACTGACGCCCGGATAAAACCGGATCGTTTCTGAGTTTAAATGAAGCTGAAGCTCTGCTATAATCTGCCGGGCATCTTCCGTTTCGATATGACCTGCAGAATAATCTGCCATGCAACTATCAGACAGGTTAACCAGGTTGCAGCGAAAAGCCGTATCTTCAGGTGAGAGGGGTATTCCCAGGCTCGCAGCTTCAATAGGAGCCCTGCCGGAAAAATATGTCCGGGGCGCATATCCCAGCAGGGACATATTAGCGACATCACTTCCCGGCTCGAATCCGTCAGGGATAGTTTGAACCAAACCTACGATTCCCTGTTTGGCAATGATATCCATGTTCGGGGTGACAGCATATTCAAGAGGTGTTTTCCCTCCCAATGCATCAATTGGCTCATCAGCCATGCCGTCACCGATTATTATTGCGTATTTCATATAATTGTTTTTTGTATAAATTCCAGAATTTTATCAGCATCCGCAGCCATCTGCACCGGACCGTTTCTGAATCCTTCCGTCGATATTTTCTGTTTACCGGAGACTTTCGATTCACGGATCACATCACCGTAAAGTTCATCTTTATGAAATTCAACCGTATAATCAGGATCTTTCAGGAGATGGCCGGTAAGGATACATACCACCTTGTCAGAGGGTTTGATAATACCCTGTGTAACAAGTTTTCTGCACCCCGCAATCGTTGTGGCAGACGCGGGCTCGGAACCAATACCGTCAACACCTACCCTGCTCTTTGCATGAGCAATCTCTTCTTCGGTAACCTGTTCAACGCAGCCACCGGTGTAATCGAGTGTAAACCAGGCTTTGTCAAAACTGACAGGATTGCCTATTTTTATAGCCGTTGCCCGGGTATGTGCATTGACCGGTTTTAATGTACGGTCACTGTTTTTATAACTGAGGTACAGCGGATTTGCGCCTTCTGCCTGTATGATTGCCACATGCGGCACCCGGTCAATAAAACCCGATTCTTTCATCTCTGAAAAGGCTTTGCCAAATGCGCTGTTGTTTCCCAGATTGCCCCCCGGAACAATAACCCAGTCAGGCGCTTTCCAGTTCAGTTGATGGAGCATTTCAATCATTATTGTTTTCTGGCCTTCAATACGGAAAGGATTTATTGAATTGAGGAGGTAAATGTTGCCACGTTTACACACGTCCTCAACAATCTCCATAGCTTTATCGAAATCACCGTCTATCTGGATTGTCAATGCGCCGTAATCAAGCGCCTGTGAGAGTTTACCGTAAGCTATCTGGCCTTCCGGAATGAAAACGATACTGCGTATTCCTGCACGGGCTGCATAGGCGGCCATTGAAGCTGAAGTGTTGCCGGTTGAAGCGCATGCTACCATGCGGGCGTCGAGTTTTTTAGCCATGGTCACCGCGGTCGTCATACCGTTGTCTTTAAATGATCCGGTAGGATTGCATCCCTGATGCTTGACCGTGAGGCCCTTCATACCGGTATACTGCGCACACTGCGGCATATCGTACAAAGGGGTATTGCCTTCCGGCATGGTGATGATATCGTCAAACGGCTCAAAAGAAGGGAGGAATTCACGGTAGCGCCACACCCCGCTTCGATCGATCGGTTCCCACGAACCTGCCCGCTCATTAAATATTTTTTTCAGTTTAGCTGCGTTTTCTGGTGTGAAATGCCCGATAGGGTTAACAACCTCAAGGGTTCTGCCGTCGTCACTCCGATACCGTATCTCGTTAAGTGGGTATTCGGTACCCTGCGTGTCACCAAAGGGTTGTAGATATGCTTTCTCCATAGGTCAATACCTAGTCCTCGATTCGAATTATCTGTGTTTTGCGTTTTACTATATCAAGCGTTTCTATCTCCGAGACTGCATTCTGCAGATTCTCTTCAATTGCCTCACTGGTTAGCATTATCACCGGCACAAAATCCCGTGACGTACCCTCTTTTTGTATCACTGACGCAATGGATATGTTATGTTCACCCAGCACAGACGATATTGCAGCCATAACCATTGGTTTGTCAACGACAGAGAATCGCAGGTAATAGCGGGGCGTAATCGATGAGACGGGTGTTACACTCATTGCATTATCACTGCGGTAAAAATGCATTGAAATGCGTTTCGGGCTGTTTTCGGTGATATTGCGGTATACCTCTATCAGGTCGGAAACTACCGCCGAAGCTGTCGGCATTTCACCTGCTCCTTTTCCATATAAAAGTACCGGACCGACAGCATCACCTTCTATAAGTACCGCGTTATACACATTGGATACCGAGGCAAGGATATGGTCGGTGTGAAGCATTGCGGGATGCACCCGAATATCAATAACCGAATTTGTTTCCGCATCCTTTTTAATGATACCGAGGAGTTTGATACAGTACCCGAGACTTCTTGCATAGATAATATCCTCTGCTGTTATTTTGGTAATGCCTTCGATATAGATCTTGTCATAAGGGACGTATTTGCCATAGAGCAGTGAAGCCATGATGGCTAATTTATGGCCGGTGTCCCCGCCGCCGATATCAAGAGCCGGATCAGCTTCAGCATACCCGTTTTCCTGTGCGTTTTTAAGGACGTTGTCAAAGGCGAGCCCTTTCTCCGACATTTGCGTAAGAATATAATTACAGGTCCCGTTTATAATTGTTTTTACAGAGAGGATATCATTACCGATCATTGATTCCCTGATTGTTTTTATAACCGGCATACCGCCGCCTACTGAAGCTTCAAAGAAGACGGAACCATTATTTTTTTCCGCTGTTTCAAATATTTCAGGGCCGCATTCGGCAAGGAGGGCCTTGTTCGCGGTAATTACGTGTTTCCCGGCAGAAAGAGCACGTAATACAAGCGTTTTAGCAACAGTTGTACCGCCGATAAGTTCAATGACGATTTGAATTTCCGGGTCATTGATAATATCATCCGCATTGTCGGTACAGATAGCGTCTGCGTACGGGATTTCTGCAAAAAGACTTGTATCAATATCAACAATTCGTTTTAACATCAGCGATATACCCAGCTCTTTATAAAAAAATTCCCGCTGTTTGTTAAAAATCTTAACAAAGCCGCCGCCAACAGTACCGGCACCGACAAGACCGATGTTACATTCCGCCATTACCGTTCCTTTCCCGAACACTTAAAATATAATAGTCATGGTGAGTGTAGTTGAACCATCTAACTGTTTTTCTCTTTTTTTTGCGTATCAAACTACGCGATTCTTATTTTCTTTCAAAAATCAAGATTTTACTAAGGCGCAGCGGATGTCACTGTATTTATTCTCAATAATAATTATAGTATGAGATAATTGCAATTTTTTTTTCTTCACCAAAGGTGATACTCCTACCCTCTTTTTCAGGAGGTCTCACAAATTGAGTGGTGGGCGTGTTGTTAAGTTTTAACTTATGCAATTACTTCATAATACTATACAATAATAATGGGACGGCAACTATGAAAAAATATCTGTTCATCTCGATGTTTTTATTTATGTCAGCATCACAATTTCATCATGTGGAAGCTACTGAAGGATATTACAAAATGCTCTTCATGGATGGCGGCGTAGGACTTACATCAATGCAAACGTTACCTGCTGCTGATTATCTCAATTATACCTTTGAATATATTGCCACTCAAACGGTAAGCATTCAGAACAGTGTTATGATTAAAAATGATAATGATGAAAATGGGGTGCTGTTGTATCCTGATGGTGAACCCCGCTTTAAGGTGATATTCTCTAATGGCGGCAGTATGAATAAGCACGGAGAGAGCCTCGGTGAAGAAGGGCTTGGGCGGGTAAGGCAATATTACTACAGAGGAGGGAGCTACACGGGCGCCTGCGCCGGTGCCTACATCGCTACCATTGACAGTAGCATTTATTATAATATATGGCCAGGATCCATGATCGGGTGCGGTCTTGCCAACACAACGGTCGGCGGCGTTATCCCTGACGACTCACCCCTGCTTAATTACTACGATTTTGGCAATGACAACTATATCCCGGAAATAGTCCATGTCAGGGGCGGCTATGCAAGTACCCTTCCTCCGGGAACTGAGGTTCTGCTTATTCATGACAAACCGGGAACCGACCTGCACGATAATCCCAGCTCCTGGGCGTATAAAGACAATGATACGACCGGACGTCTGGTTCTCATGAGCTCTCACCCTGAAAATGAGTTCAGCGGCGAACGTCGCGACTTTATAGCTGCGGTTTTCCAGTATGCCGTGGACGGCGGGGCCCCTCCCGGTACCAAAGGGCCTCTTGCTAATGGAGAAAAACGTGTCATGAACAAAACAACAAAGGACAACGATCCGGTAAATACCAAAATAGGGGACAAACAATATCACCATTTTACCATTGATTTGGCAGGCGGAGCCACCAATCTTGTGATCACCCTGGATGGCGATGATACTTATGACCTGAACCTCTATGCTAAAAAGGACACCTTTGCCTTTGCCGGCCCTGCTGATTTTGCAGACACGTCCGAAGGAGCCGACAAGAGTATTTTTGTGGATACCGCAGACCCCGGTACATGGTATATCGGTGTTGAGTGCGCGACAACGGTTGAGTCGGATGCGATAAGCTGGGGATATAAATATTCGGGACTGATTGAGGTATTAAACGGTGTTGAATACAGCATGCAGGCCGATTGGAATATAACGGATATTTTTACGAATAATACATTACATGCAGAATCGCCGGAACGGCTTGCAGTGAATGCCGGGAGAAAAACTGTTTCTATTCGTGTAAGAAGTATGCAGCCGTATAATCTCAAAATATACAATCTCCAGGGAAAACTCTGCTGGGAACCGTACACGTCTCAAGCTGTTGAGAAATACCTGTGGCAGCCTGATAGTCCCGGCATGTATATCGTTCGTCTGGAATCCGGAAAGGATATCCTGACAAAACGGTTTACCGTAGTAAAATAACCTGCTTTTCTTATCCGGAATGGTTATCTTAACGGGTAAAGGAAAAGAGGAAATTGCATGATCCGCCACAGCTTAAATCGAAGGGAATTTATTGCCGATATTTCCAAAGGAATTGCGGCTGTGGGTGCTTTGCCTTTCTATGCCGGCGCTTTATGTCAACCGGGGCAAAAGAATACCGGCTATGTGTATGACGAGAGATATCTTGACTACAGCAGCAATCCGGAATCCCCGGCACGACTTATCGCTATTGAAAATCGGATGAAAGATACGGGCCTTTCTCAGGAGGTAGAAAATATACCGCTTTTTGATGACCATCTTCCGCATATACAAAAAATCCATTCAGATGCCCATATCTCTGCAATCCAGGGTATTGGTATAACCGGAGAGGTGGCTGAACTGGCCGTTGCCGGTGTGCTGGGTGCTGCGCAGGCAGTAGGTGACGGGAGCGTAAAAAATGCATTCTGTGCAATACGGCCACCGGGGCATCACGCAATCGACGGTGGTATCGGTGTGGGATTCTGTTATTATAATAATGTCGCAATTGCAGCCAGGTTTATTCAAACGGTATATGCCGAATACAAGAAAATATTGATAATTGACTGGGACTATCATCATGGAAATGCCACTCAGGATACTTTTTATGAGGATCCAAGCGTGCTGTTTTTTTCAACCCATAATTGGAATGATTATCCGCAAACCGGTGATCCGGCAATGGAAGGAGCCGGAGCAGGTACCGGCTTTAATATTAATGTCCATTTAGAGCCACGTGCGACAGATGATCAAATGAAAAAGGCCTGGGAAGAAAAATTACTCCCCAAAGCAGAATTATTCAAACCGGATTTTGTACTTATTTCAGCAGGATTTGACGGCAGAACAGGGGATCAAATCGGCAAATTTGAGCTGACAGATGCCTGTTTCGCAGATCTGACGAAAATGGCTGTTGACATTGCAAAACAATACTGTAATGGAAGACTGGTTTCAATGCTCGAAGGTGGGTATACTGTTGATGGCCTGGCAAAAGCCGTCACAACTCATATCGCGACTTTAATAAATGAAACTTCCGATGTGATGGATAAAAATATCCATTTGAAATCTCAAAATGCATATATTCACGACAGTATATTGTATTTACCTTTTTCCGTTCAGGGATTAACCGCTATTACTGTCAGGGATGCTGCCGGATCTGTCCTGAGAAAACCACCCTCCCATGCAATACACAATGGTCAAATGAACCTTTCTGCGTTAGGATTGGGTGCGGGAAACTACTTTGTTGAAATAAAAACCACAGGCAGGAAACCTGTTACCCTGAATTTCGTATGTATAAAATAAAATCAGGCAACATTTCACCAATGGTTCGTTTATTGACCGGGAAATTAAAACAATGCCAAATATTTTACGGGGTTTTGTTTCTTTTTTGATTTTTGTCTGATATTTTTACTATATTATGGGATAGTTGTGAAAAATCCAAATGTTATTCACCACAGGGGCATGGAGATATAAAGATTTTTCATAAATAAAAAAAATAAAGAAGTGTGGCATTAGAAGCGGGTTTTTATTTAGTTTAGTACGAGATGTAAATCAGGAGGTAATTTACCGTATCTCAGAATCACCTAATTACTGCATAAATAATACATATTCATTTCTATAAAACATTTAGGAAAGGAGTAGTTGTATGAAAAAAACGGGAAGAACTTTTTTCAGGAATTCATCCATTGTCGCAGCAGTTGTCTTTTTGGTGTCGCTTGTTTCGCTGTCTTCAGCATTAGAGCGTGACAACGATGGAATGATAACTATTGTCATGGCACGGGATACACTATGTTTTGTAAACGAAGTTCTTGATACTGTTGCTGTTCAGCGTATGGTGGATTCGTCAGTTGTTAGATTTACGGGAATCGAGAATGATGTGCCATTTGCGTATATGTGCCTATTTCCCGGGGTAGATGCTACCTCCAAAATTTTGATTAAATATAACCCGAAAGCTCCGAAAACAACAATAATGCCCATGATAAATGCTCTTAAAAAGGGACTGTGTACCATGCTTGACGGCACGTTCCCGGCGGAGAATGTTTCTTTAATCGGTAACGAGGGTATTGTGACAGACTCTGCTGATACTATTTTTATTGATACGACGGTAATTGTATATGATACGACTATATTTACATTCGATTCTTTAGGCAACCCTGATACAATTATTGTATCCACCGCTACGACTATATTTGCATTCGATGCTTCAGGCAACCCTGATACAATTGAAGTACCCACCCCAACCACCCCATCAGACACAATACCAGGACAAGATCTTAAATATTGTATCAAGGACGTTTATTCCAATGCCGATTACATCATCTATTGTCCGTCCGCCATGGCCACTGATATAGGCTGCGGTGTAGATATGTGTTTGAGTTTAATGCTGACTTCCATTGAAGGCGTTAATGGTGCGACTATTGGAGATATGTATCCTTTTTTCTATGATACGATAAGCCCCTCTTTAACGCTCCTTAACTTCCATCGTATTTTTAACGGGGATTCTGCAAAGACCTGTTTTTACATGATGGATCTCATATCGTATTATGGAACTGATACTGCGATTGTCGGTGCAGGAAACAGAATTTATACAACCAGTAATATTACCGTATGCGATTGGAAGGGATTGCATTTTCTCGCTGATATCGTTGGTGTTCTCGACTCCCTGCAAAAGTATCAGGCAATGAAGGTTTGTACTGTTTCTGTTTACCCGCACGACCCGGAACTGAATCTTGGCGTTGTCAATGAAGGTCAGATGTATGAGGATCATATCGAGTCAGGG
>JAUVGS010000076.1 GCA_030593665.1 Chitinivibrionales bacterium
GAGTGTTTACACAATGATAAACCATGTAACCCTTGAACGGTTACTAAACCATATATCACGAAACTCAAAAAGATGCATATCCGGGAGGTTTGTATGAGGACCGGAAAAACCATGTGGAAAATTACCGTAGTACTTTTGGCGATTGCAGCGCTATTCTTTGTAGTATGCACAACCAACGCACCGACACAACCAGACGCCTGGGGACAAACAATTACAATAAGCCTTGTAGAAAAAAATAACACGCAAACAAACTATACCGGCAGGGATCTCGATCTTATTATTGAGTTTGAAGATTCAATACAGGTAAAGCTTGGCACTAATTTCAACATCCACAGCCTGCGCGCTCAGATCTATCATACCACTGAAATTATTACTAATGCAAAAGTACTCTCTTTAACTGTTCCGCTGTATTGGGAAAACATAATTGGTTTACCGATCGACAGCAATCAGGTGGGTATGAAACCGTATGATACGATCTATGTTCAGGCAGGACTTGGGAAGAGTAATGTTGTTCGTGTGAACATTTACAATTTACCACCTAAAATTACCGGTCTTACTGTTGGTGACTCAATATATGCTGTTCCGCCTCACATTATTGATGTGCTTTCGTATACCTACTTTATCAGTGACAATACGGACAGCATTGTGAATTTTGCACTATCGGTGATTGATCCGGATGATTCATATAATATTTCCTGGGGTATTTACGCAAATGAGTATGTACAGGAAATAGAAAAATATCTAACCTATACCATTACTAACGCAAAATACTATGTTCGTAACGGTAATATACGGGATATTGTCTCAACAATAATCAATGATGGGGACAAGCAGATCCATGTTAAAGTGAATATGATTCGGTTGGATGGGAATGATGTTATTATTGACAGTATTACCTATAACGGGATCATTAATGACACTTCATTTCTTGATACCTCAATTGATAAACATTACTTTAATGTCATTACAATGGACTCTACTGCAACGATAAGAGCATTCCCTCATATAACAGGTGGCAGTGGCAGATGGTCCGCGAAAAAGGGCCTAATTACTACAAATCTGACACTTGATTCAAGCGGTTGTGCGATTACGTATATATGCACGTTGAGCACTATCGGTGATACCATTACTTCCGATATGACTCTTATGATTGATTCACTTCGATTTGTGTATACCAATAAATTCGGTGATGATTCAACTGAGAAAATACTTATAATCAATAAGAGACCTGCAAATCGGAATCCGGTAATAGACAGTATCTTTATCGCATCTACCAAGTACACCTCAAATTACAGCCATCTCGTTGCAGCAGGAACAACCATACCTATGGAAGCTTTTGCACACGACCCTGAGGGAGGGGTACCTGGTGGAACGGTTACCTATACCTGGCAGGGAATATTAACCGGTTCACTTTTCAATTCAACAGGCGACACAACATCATATACCGCAGCATTTGCGACCTATACGGATACGTTGTTTCTCATTGTCGCTGATTCTCTTGCATTTAAAGATACGCAAATGATTACACTGCCTTGTAACCAGGCACCGATTATTGATACCATTCTTATCGATACAATTAAGTACACCAGCGGATTTCAGCATGTCGTAAATGCAAAAGATACGATCGTACTAAAAGGAATTTCCCATGATCCGGAAAGTAGTTTTGTCAAATATACCTGGCAAGGTACCTCAACGGGGAAACTGTCAAGCATCATTGGGGATTCTATAACCTATATTGCTGCGAGCGGTGTTTATTCTGATACGTTATATCTCGTGGTAACCGATTCAGTGGGCTTTTCCGACATACAGCTTTTCATATTGATGTGCAACAATCTGCCGGTTATTGACAGTATAAGAGTATCTGATACGCTGTTTATACCGGTGTCAGCGGGTGATACGGTATTTTATACCGATACGTTCTCAGCACCTGATACGTTCGATCTGACAATAAATGCCCATGAGATGGATACTGCATTATCAGATGTCATTACTTCCTATTTATGGATATATAAAAACGCTAATCTGGTCGCTACCACCTCAACTGCTCCCACATTTACCTATATAAGCGCCGATAGTACGTATAATGACACGGTCCGTGTGAGGGTAACTGACCGGTATAATTCCATTAACCGGCGAAAAGTTATAATTACCTTTAAGAAGTAAGGAATGCATGAACATTAATTCAACGTTATATAACCTCTCGAACAGTTCCTTTTTAAAGGCGTTTGCCAGGCAGCGTGATCTTTTTATTGTCATGGGTGTCGTGGCGATACTGATCGTCATGATTATACCGATCCCCACCTGGACAATCGACCTGCTGCTTACGTTGAATATTTGTATCGCGTTAACGATTCTTCTCGTGTCAATGTATAATCAGGAGGCGCTTGAATTTTCAGTTTTTCCTGCCTTGCTTCTTGCGGTTACCCTGTTTCGATTATCGCTCAATGTCGCCACGACCAGGCTCATACTGAGTCAGGCCGGCGATAAGGGATCCCAGGCTGCGGGAAAAGTTATTGAGGTATTCGGTACGTTCGTTACGGGTAACAACTATATCGTTGGTGTGATAATCTTTCTTATCATAGTACTTATTCAGTTTATCGTTATTACCAAGGGTGCCGGCCGTATTGCTGAAGTTGCCGCACGATTTACCCTGGATGCCATGCCGGGGAAACAAATGGCAATTGATGCCGACCTGAATGCCGGTTTAGTCACTGAACAGCAGGCACGTGAACGTCGGGCAAAGATATCGCAGGAGGCGGATTTTTACGGCGCTATGGACGGTGCCTCTAAATTTGTTCGTGGTGATGCTATCGCGGCAATAATTATAACACTTATTAATATCCTTGGTGGTTTTATTATTGGTATTACCCAGCAGGGGATGACTTTTGCTGAAAGCCTGATTACTTACACCCGCCTTACCATTGGTGATGGCCTTGTCAGCCAGATCCCCGCGCTTATGATCTCTACCGGCGCCGGTATCCTGGTAAGTAGAGCCGCCTCATCTGAGAATCTTGGTTCTGAGATCACTTCACAGTTGTTTAGTAACCCACGGGTACTTGGTGTTACCGGTGCGGTGATGTTCATGTTTGCTTTTATTCCAGGCCTGCCGAAAGTACCGTTCTTTATGATCTCGGTTTTTTTATTTGCAGCGACGTATCTCAGCATTTTCCACGAAAAGGAAAAACAGAAAGTTGAAGAAGCTACTGCTGCTGCCGGTGTTGTACCAGCTGAAGAAAAAGTTGAGGATTATCTCCATGTCGATCCTATGGAACTCGAGATCGGGTATGGGTTGATACCGCTTGTCGATGCAAAGCAGGGCGGTGACCTGCTTGACCGTATTTCACAGATCAGGAGGCAGCTTGCCAGTGATCTTGGTGTGATAATTCCACCGGTTCGTATACGGGATAATATTCAGCTTAAACCAAACCAGTATACCATTAAAATCCGCAGGATACAGGTAGGTGAAGGCGAGCTGATGAGCGGTTCCTACCTTGCCATGAATCCCGGAACTGCCACGGGAAAGATTCGCGGGATTGAAACGGTAGAACCTGCTTTCGGGCTGCCCGCACTCTGGATAACTGAGAGCCAGCGTGAGAACGCGGAGATGGCCGGATACACGGTGGTAGAATTACCGGCAGTGCTTGCGACCCATTTGACCGAGGTGATCAGGCGTCATGCGCATGAGATAGTAACGCGGCAGGATGTGCAGGACCTGATTACCAACATTAAAGAATCGAACCAGACAGTCGTTGATGAACTTATACCTAACCTTATGAATGTTGGAGAAATCCATAAAGTGCTGCAGAACCTGCTGCGAGAAAAGGTGTCAATCCGTGACCTGCCGTTGATACTGGAAACGCTGGGTGATGTTGCCGGCAAAAATAAGAACGCCGATATTCTTTCGGAGTATGTGCGTAATGCATTAGCTCCGCAGATTTGTGAAACGTATAAAGACGAATCAAATATCATGGCCGTTATCACGGTTGATCCGAATCTCGAAGCAATGCTGGAAGGGAATATGCAGGAAACCGAGACCGGCGTCCGACTCGCGCTTTCGCCAACCGACGCCGGCAGGATCGTTGAAGCGATCGGTATGCAGAGTGAGAAAGTGAAGCAGCAGGGAGATGTGCCGATAGTCCTCTGCTCACCAACCATACGCGGCCAGTTTAAAAGGTTGACAGAAAGCAATTATCCGGACCTGATTGTCCTGTCGTATAATGAGATAATTCCGGGTATTGAGATACGGTCGTTGGGAATGATTTCTATACTTGCGGGTGTTTCTGGCGGGAGAGGGCCGGCAGGTGAAGGGATATAGATATCTCTTTGAGGTAACAGTATAACCCTTGAAAGCATTTTAGATTTATTATATAAGTAAAACGAAAATAAGTAGTGTCGGTCCGAAAACGTCATTTCCCCCCTTGCGGAGGATTACACCGCTAAAAGAATGCCGGAATGACTTCAAAACATACTTTTTTGACAGGCACCAGGTAAGAAACAACCAATTGAACAGGACGTACAATGAGGATTAAAAAGTATACCGCTTCAACAATGAAAGAGGCACTGTTACAGATCAAACGGGACCTCGGTGAAGATGCAATGATCCTGAAAACAAGGAAGTTGCCGAAAAAAATATTTTCATTTGGTGATCAGAAAAGTATTGAAGTCACCGCTGCGATTGATGATGGCATTCCCGGGAGTCAGGGAAACCTTCCCCCCTTGAAACTAACCGATCCCGGTATTTATAAACATCCCCGGTCTCAAAACGGAACTCCGGTTAAACCACCTCCCGAGATGCCGCGTCCCGTCAATAGTAATCGGGGTAGCACCAGGCGTGCGCCGGGCGGCTATGCAGGGGCCCTCACCGAGCGTTTTCAGATTCTTGAGTTGCGTGAAGACATTCATGAAATGAAAAAACTACTGGCATCAATTCTCGCAACCGGTGAATCAGCGGCAGCAGGCGGATTTGCCGGCCCATGGGCAGTACTGTATAAACGGCTCGTTGATTCGGAAATTAAGACCGAGATTGCTGAAAAATTGGTTCATAAATTGAAAAATACGACTGATTCACCTGAAAAAAATCTGAATAAAAATTTCTTTTCCGTACTGAGTGATCATTTTCCGGTAACCGGGCCATTACAGTTGAAAGATGAGGGACCCCGTATAATAGCGCTTGTCGGCCCGACCGGTTCAGGGAAAACCACGACTATCGCAAAGCTTGCATCTTATTACAGTCTGACAAAGGATAATGTTGTATCTATTATAACCGCAGATACCTATCGTATTGCTGCTATTGAGCAGATACGTACTTTTACCGAAATCGTAGATATTGGACTGCAGGTTGTTTTCTCACCTGATGAGGTGGCAGACGCTCTTGAGGCCTGCGAGAACGATGATATTGTCTTTATTGATACTGCCGGACGCAGCCAGCGCAATACTGAGCATATGCGCGATCTCGAATCCTTTCTTGACGTGATGCAGCCGGATGAAACCCATCTCGTGCTGAGTGCAACAACCAAAGATTCAGATCTGAACGATATGATAAAACGGTATAAAGACCTTACTATCAACCGGCTGCTTTTTACCAAACTCGATGAAACAGCCCGTTTGGGCAATGTCTTCAATATTGTCAGTAACAGCGGCATTCCCGTTTCCTATCTGACCTCGGGACAGAGTGTGCCGGACGATATTGAATTGGCGCAGGCCGGACGATTCATACAACGCTTATTGGAAGGTAGTTCGCTGTGATTGACCAGGCGAAAAAACTCAGGCAGATGGTACGTGACACCAGGAGCAGTGGAGCCCGTTCCTCAGCATCCTCCGGGGTAAACGGGAAAAAGGGTTTTATAACTACCACCTGCCGGAGTATTGCCGTCACCAGCGGTAAAGGCGGGGTAGGAAAGTCGCATACAACCATTTCGCTGGCAATTGCTTTAACACGACTCAAGAAAAAGGTAATTGTTTTTGATGGTGATCTTGGATTGGCAAATATTCATATTATGCTGGGGATTGCACCAAAGTACAATTTATCACATGTTATCCGCGAAGAATGTTCGTTGAACGACATAGTATGCACCGGTCCGGGCGGTATAACGATACTACCCGGTGCATCCGGCATATCATCTATGGCAAATCTTGAATCACTGCGCCTTGAGTCGCTTATCAGAGAAATGACACATTTTGAATCCGCTTATGATTTTCTTATTATCGATGGCGGTGCCGGAATAGGACAGGCATCAATACAGTTGTGCAGTATAGCGGATTCCGTGTTGCTTATTATAACTCCCGAACCGACTTCACTTGCTGATGCCTATGCAACGGCGAAAATCCTATATTCCAAAGGTGTGGAGAACATCCACGTTTTGGTAAATATGGCTGAAACTGACAAAGATGGAAAAGAAATATTTACAAAACTGCAGTCATTGGTACAAAATTTTCTAAAGAAAAAAATTAGTTGCACAGGTATTATCCCGTATGATAAAACCGTTTCCAGACACATTCGGGCTCAAAAGAATATTCTTATTGAACGGCCGGCTTCAGGTGTGTCACTTAAAATACAGAATTGTGCACGACTGTTGTGCGGATTGCAGCCAAAAAAGAAAAGCAGTTTTTTTACTCGACTTTTTACACCACAGTTGCAGAAAGGATACTAATATAGTATGATTTATTGGATTAAGAGAATTGCTCGTATTATCGCCTTTCTCAGCTTTTTTGTTATTTTTTTCTCTGGTATTAATCTGGAAGACCCGTTTAATACGACGATTGCTTCAATTGCTTTTTTAAAGGCGTTTTGTGGCGGCGCGTTACTCTGGTTAACCGGCTTTATCATAAGTGATATTATTCTTAAGGGAGCTGTAGAAGATATTTCACAAAGTGAAATTGAACCGCTTGAAGGCGGTCTGATCCAGCGTATTCATGTGACACAGAATGAAAAACGGGTACTGGACGGTGCTGAAATCCCAAGAGTACCACATGAAGAAAAGGCTAAGGAAAAAGACGTAAAAAAAAACATAACCAAATAGGTGTTTAAGCTTTGTTTTACTTGGTTAAACGTTTGTAAAGATTTAATTTATAATTTGATAACATACTTTATTAAATAGAAACGATTCAACGGGATAAGGATTGATATGTCTAGCCTTGATGCTCTTTGGAAAGAGTATAAAGAGACAAATTCAAAGGTTGCGAAAGATAAGCTCCTGGTGGAATATGCACATATGGTTAAATATATTGCAAACAGGATTGCAATTAATCTTCCATCATCCGTAGATCGCGATGATATTGTCAGTTCAGGTATTATAGGACTCATTAAAGCGGTTGAGACATTTGAATTGGAGCGGGGATTTAAATTTGAAACCTATGCCGGCCATAAAATACGCGGCGCAATCCTTGATGAGCTGAGAGCTCTCGATTGGGTTCCCCGTTCAGTACGCCAGAAATCGCGTGATCTACAGAGAGTATATGCAAAACTGGAGAATGAACTCGGAAGAATTCCATACGATGATGAAGTGTGTGAGGAGTTGGAGATTTCCTTGGAATTATACGAAAAGATGCTTTCTGATGTTGCACCAACGACGATCATCTCTCTTGAAGAGGCATTGCCTGACCGGAGTTCGGACTCGAAGGAGCTCCGGCTGATCGATACCATTGAGGATCCAGGAAGTGAAAACCCGCTTAAACAACTTAGTTTCGCAGAAATAAAACAGATTTTAAAAGAGACAATAGAAAATCTTCCTGAAAAAGAGAAACTGGTAGTCGCACTGTACCATTTTGAAGAGCTGACTCTCAAGGAAATCGGCGTAGTACTTGACATATCGGAGTCGCGTGTCAGTCAGATACATTCCAAGGCGATCCTGAAGCTGCGCGCAAAGCTGCTTCAAAGGATCAATGCCTGAGATAACACCCTAAAGGAGAATAACCCGAAGGGGGTATATCTATGGTTGATGCCATAGATTTATCGGCATCCATGCATAACCTCACGCAACTGGATAAATTTCAGCAGGATAGCCACCACACACCAATTCTCAATCAGGAAAG
>JAUVGS010000350.1 GCA_030593665.1 Chitinivibrionales bacterium
GGCATTCATTCCGGGCGTGTCCGTGACCTGTTCAATGAACGTGGTGTGTCAATTGAAAGTGCCGGCCCGTCACAACCGGTGGTTGTTCTCGGCCTTTCTGGTACTCCGCAGGCAGGTGACTCGTTTAAAGTTGTGCAGGAAGAAAAGGAGGCCCGTGAAATCAGCGCACGTCGCCGGCTTGCTGCAAAAGAACGTGAATTAAGAAAAATCGGGTGCGTCTCCCTCGAACATCTGTATGAGGCAATCCAGGAAGGACAGATGCAGACACTTAATCTGGTCATCAAGGGAGATGTGGACGGTTCAGTAGAAGCACTTGCATCGTCATTAGAAAAATTAAGCACCAGCGAAATCAGGGTGAATGTTATTCATAGAAGTGTCGGGGCGATAAAAGAAACGGACATCATGCTCGCCACTGCATCGAAAGCTATTATTGTCGGCTTCCATGTAAATCCAAATAGTAAAATCAGAGAGATAGCTAAAAACGAAGGTGTTGACATCCGGACCTATCGTATCATTTATGAAGCGGTTGATGAAATCCATAATGCAATGGAAGGTATGCTTGCTCCTGAAATTAAAGAAAAAGTGATTGCAGCAATCGAAGTCAGACAGGTGTTTAAAATCTCCAAATTCGGTCAGATTGCCGGTTGCATGATCACCTCCGGGACGGTAACCCGTAATGCACATGCCCGTCTGATACGCGATGATATTGAAATAGCCGATTCAACGATATCGACTCTGAAGCGGCATAAAGAAGACGTCCGTGAAGTACAGAACGGCTATGAGTGCGGTCTCACCCTGGATAGAATAACCGATTACCAGGAAGGCGATCGCGTTGAAGTATATGAGAAAATTGAAATAGCCAGAAAATTATCCAAAGCAATGAGTACAGCCTAATGACCTCTTCACAATGGCATACTGAACGGGTACGGGAACATTTGATTAGAGAGATTACCTGGACTATTACTAAAAAAGTAAATGATCCGCGTATTCCTTATATCATTACCATTACCGATATAAAGCTCGCACCGGATTTACGAAACGCGACGGTTTTTGTCAGTGTATTCGGCAGTGATGAGCAAAAAGAAAAAGCACATGTTGCTTTAAATGGTGCTGCCGCTTTTATCCAGCGATGTGTTGCAGCACGTATAAAAATGAAACATATTCCGAAACTCATATTTAAAATCGACTCTTCACTCGATCGGAGTGAACAGATTAATACTATACTGGAGCAAGTTAAGGATGACCTGGTCTAAACTCCAAGAAATAATCGAAAGTAATCACTCTTTTCTTATTTCGTCACATGTAAATCCGGATGGCGACAGTATCTGCTCGCAACTCGCCTTTTACTGGTATCTGACTTCATTAGGAAAAGTGGTGGTCATATATAGCCACGATCCGGTGCCGAGGAAATTCTTATTTCTCCGGAATACTGATAAATTTTTTACTAGTGATCCCCGGCGGACCTTTGATGTTTTTGTAATCCTGGATGCATCAAACTCATCACGGCTTGGTTGGGATACTAAAAGGGATGTTGCACCTGTTACTATCAACATAGACCACCATAATGACAATACACTCGAAGGTGATGTAAATATCGTAGATTTTGAAGCATCCGCAACAAGTGAAATTCTCTATACCTTTTTTCACACTTATTCTGTAAAGCTACCGGAACATGTTGCCGAGGCACTCTATACCGGCATACTGACAGACACCGGCGGATTTCAATTCTCGAATACAAACAGTGACGTGTTGCGCATTTGCGCACACCTGAGTGACAACGGGGCCGACTGCTCAAAAATTTACCGACAGGTGTATACCTCTTTCAGCCCGGCCGGTCTTCTGCTTCGGGCAAAAATCTGGTCAACCTTAACATTTTACAGTAATAACCATATCAGCTCCATGGAGATGCCCGCCTCGCTGCTTGAAGAATCAGGAGCTGGCAATGGTGATATTGAAGGTATGTCTGATCAGGCATTAACCGCTGCGGGAGTGGAAGTCGGTATGTTTGTTAAACATGATAATAAAAGTTCTCATTTCAGCCTTCGTTCAACCGGCGGAATAGATGTCGGCAAAATCGCACAGACAATTCCGGGTGGAGGTGGACATATGTGCGCTGCCGGATGTACCATTGACCTCCCGCTTGAACAGGCAAAGCAGAAAATGCTGGCATTAATACAAAAGGAATTGGAATAATTCTTGAACGGTTTTTTATTCATTAATAAACCAAAAGGCCCAACATCATTTGATATAATCAGAAGAGTACGCAGGGCACTCGGTACAAAAAAAATCGGCCACAACGGTACGCTCGACCCTGAAGCAACGGGGCTTTTAATACTTGCAGTCGGTTCTGCCACACGCCTTATTCCCTATCTGCCTTCTGAACCAAAAAAATATTCGTTCAGTATACAATTCGGGGTTACCACCGATACCCTTGATAGCGCCGGCGTTATTATCGATAGCAATAAACCTTTTCCAACCAAACAGCAACTCATAGATAATGCACCTGCATTTCAGGGAACAATCCTCCAGAAACCACCCAAGTACTCTGCCATTAAAATTAAGGGCAAGCGGGCATATGCACTCGCTCGAAATAATCAGAAGATTGATATACCACCGCGTGAAATAACAATCTATTTATTAACACTTGTCCACTACGACCCTGAAAAGGGAGAAGCTTTTTTTACTACAGAATGTTCAAAAGGTACCTATATCCGTTCACTCGCGCGTGATATTGCTGAAAAGGCCGGAACAATAGGTTATGCTTCATCAATTCACAGAACTGCCATCCATGACTTTACAATAGAGGATGCAATTCCAGCGGATACTCTTCAGCAGAACCAGGAGATATCTCTTCATTCCATCACTGATATATTTTCTCACTGTCCCTCATATACGGCATCAGATGCAGAAATACAGGACATTGCCTATGGCCGGGACACTTCTATAGAAAATGCGGGTACGGAGAAAATTGTATTTATTTATAATAACGTAAAAGAACTTATTGCCATTACAGAACAGGTATCAACAAAACTGTATCACCCTATAAAGGTATTTATTAAGCCATGAACGTTATCAGTTGCGGCGAGCCAATACCATCAATCGAAAAAAGCGTTGTGTCTGTGGGTAATTTTGACGGGATACACAACGGCCATCACTATCTTATTACTAAAGTCTGTGAGCGAGCTAAGTATCATAACGCGTCAGCGGTAATTATCACTTTTGAGCCACACACCCGGGCCTTCCTCTATCCGGATCAGACACCTCCCCGCCTTACTACTTTTAATGAAAAAATGCTTCTTCTGCGTGATTTCCCCA
>JAUVGS010000559.1 GCA_030593665.1 Chitinivibrionales bacterium
AACAACTGTGCTATTTGTATAGCTTGTTTTAATGAGCAGGGATAACAGTCGAGGAGTAGTTTCATGCGGCGCTATCCTTATCAGGTTGCCGGCTGCCGGCATCCTTGTTGTCAAGTATAGTATATGAGGCATCGATTTTATTTATTGGATGCGTTCGGGTTCGTTGAAAAAACAGTTTACCAAGCAATGATCTGATTATACCATGCGGGTTGGTGATGTCCTTTATCATCGCACCGGCAAACGGGATAACAACCCCCCATACCGCCCGTTTCATACCGTTTTTATCTTTACTAAAAAAGCACCCGCCTTTTAACCTTCCTGTTCCCGGGCCGAAGCCGGTCGGGCCTGTTCCATCTCTACGCGGCATAGATGCCTCCTTTCTTCAGTGCTGAATAATACATTACGGGAAACCCTTTTGAGAACCTCCGTTAACTGTTCAATCAATTTTTTAGTTGTTAACAGGCATGGAGCAACAGTGCTTTTATACTTAGCGGGAACTAAATATACTATTGAAGCTCCCTTCTCCGGCAACGTCTTCCCGCATATCCGCCATGTCTCCGCCTGCATTCCCGGTCGGAAAATCCCGGAAGCTTGTATCGGGTGAACTGACGGTTATTCCTTAAAAATTCCTGGAGAATTGTCTCCACATCTCCGGTTATTCCGTCAAATATCCGGATGCCATGATATTCGATCATTGACGCAAGTGGATTTGATATCACGCCACAGATTAATGTGTCAATACCAAGTTTTTTTAATTGTGCAGCACGAAGAGGTATCACCTGCTCCTTAAAATCAATTGATTGTTTTCTGATACTGTTGATATTGGTATACTCCACAACCAGCATTTCAGTGGCAAAATCAAACACTGTTGCGACAGTGGAACCTGATTTTGCTATAGCCAGTTTCATAAGGATACCTGTGACTCTGCCATTTTAAAAAATGTTCCTATGGCAGCAGCACAAATCTTTACACGTATGTTCTAACGTTGCTTTCATACTGCAAGAGTGCCTCCTACATTCAGGCCATGATACCCGGAAGGGAAAAGAGTGCTGAGGTGCTTTCTCCCGGCATTACCACTACAGTGAAGCGGTGCTATCTGTGTTATGCCAATATCACGGAGTTTGTGTCCGAACTGCTGAATCATTTCATCCGTTTTGTTTTGCAAATGAAGTCCGCCAACCACAAAATCGAGTGTTAATGAGTGGTTGAGATGAGTAACGACCCTGTTTTGAATCTCTTTAAAGGAAGCTTCAAGATTGTAGTGAGTGCAGCCACAGATAAGTGTTGCATGGTCAGGGGTTCGTGTTACGACAAGTGATTGTTCTGGCATTGGAGTACCGTTATAGGCACCCTTGATTTCTCCCGTTGTATAGACGTTTCGTGTAATTTTTGTCAATGTGGCAGGTGTATGGATTTTAGCACCTGCCTTTTTCAACTCCTTTTTAAACTCACGTGAGAAGCCGGGACAGATATACACATTCGGATTTTTAATAACAGAAAGAAGGGTAAATATTCCGTCTATATGATCCCAGTGCTCGTGTGAAAGTACGATAGTGTTAATCCGGTCAGTAAAGATATTCAGGGCATTTAGATTATAGAGAAGTGAATTGCCATCCGATCCGGTATCGAAGATGACACTGTTACCTATAAGTAATGATAATCCGAAACCGGTTAACAGCTCAGAGGTATCAGTATCTTGATCAAAAAGAACGGTGATATTCATAGGTATCCCTCCCTATCGGTGCAGATGATTAATGATCACATATATTTTCACC
>JAUVGS010000301.1 GCA_030593665.1 Chitinivibrionales bacterium
CGGACAGTTTAACGAGTGCAGGGAGAAGTTCGGTACCTATGATATGCTCGGTAATGTGTGGGAATGGGTAGCAGATAAACAGAATGGTTCACCCGTGATTGTCGGCGGGTCATTTAAATATGGCAATAAAGCCCATTGTGGTCTTTCCTCGGAAAGCAGTCTTACCGCAGAATCACAGTATACGGGGTTTCGATGCTGCAAATAAGAACACTGTTATTTTTATTTCTATTGTGGGGATGCTGTATTGGTATCGGTATAGAACAGTATAGTGATTCTGTTGAATGGGTGCTTGAGGATGCGTTAACAGAGGAGATTATTGCCTTGGAGATTTCCGAAATAACCACTCCCGGAGACCTCAGGCAGGCATTAGCGTTTTATAAAAAAGGTGATTTTCGGCAGGCCGTTGAAACTCTTGAACATTTACTCAATTTGAACCTGCCTGATGGACGTACTGACTTTATCTCATTCATGGTTGCCGAGTGCTATCGGAAATTGAGGATGAAAGAAAGTGCGCTCAAGACCTATTGGTATGTGATTAATCGTTTTCCGAAAAGTACAAAAGTTGCACCCGCCTATTTTCGTGTCCTGCAATATGCGTATGATAACAGGGAAGGTGCGTTCGCAGATACACTATTGCCACTATTTGAAAAGCAATATAAAATTCATCCGCTCTATAATTCTGTCCATTATGTTGCCGGTAAACTTTATTTCCATCTTGAGCGCTATGGTGAGGCCGGTAGCCTCCTCTTGAAGGTTCCGCGGATTTCGTCAAGGCATTTTCAGGCACAATTTCTCGCTGCATTGTCATTTGTTCAATTGAAGAAGCATGACAAGTCACTGTTGATTTTAGAATATATACGGCAGAATGCGATGGATAATGAATTAATTGCAAATGTAAATACCATTATCGGGGATATCTATTTTACCCGTGAAAAGTATACTACTGCCGTACAATACTACAGAAATATTCGTAAGGGGAGTCGTCGCTTCGCCTATGCGCAGGTAAAGATAGCTCGGATTTATCTTGCCCAAAAGGAGTATCAGAAGGCACGCGACATTGCCCGGCCGTTTATAGGAAAAGGACGAAAAGTGGAATCGTTCTTTGAAATGGCGTCTATTATGGAACGGATATATACAGCCCTTAGGGAAAAAGTAAAAGCAGCGCGCATAAAAGGGCTGGTGCATAAACAGAATATTAATGCCCGGCTCTCCTTTGAGATCAGTGAAGAACTGGTACATGTGTATGACATGATTCGTTCATGGAGAAACATTGAGTATCTTGGGCTCGAACGAAAGGATGGTGTGCTGGTTAAAGATGCACAGAAAAATATTAAACAGTTGCAGAATTTACGGCGTAAGTGCCGGAAGGTGCTTTATGAAATTGGTGCTATTTCAAGTGATGATGTCGAGGTCGAGGGACTCGCACAACAACGATATATTGCTTTGCTGAGAAAAGAGGTGTCACGCATCGAAGATACGGTACGGGGAGTGGCTAAGAATTTGGAAGAATTAAAAGAGATCGCCGTAGTGGAAGAGGAAATGGAGAAAGATACCGTAGCCTCGAAAGATTCATTAATGCGGAAAGAGAAAGAGGAAACACAGACCAGACTTGACAGTTTTACTGTTGTCCTGGTTGATAAAAAGAAGGAATATGAAGAATTAAAGGATATCTTTTTAGAGTCAGGCAGTGAAGCAGCCCGCTATGGCAGAGGGATGCAGGCGAAGTATGTCGATTGGGCATTTATACGCTACCAGGAGAAAAAGGAACAACTCGCTAAATTTCTGAAGGAGATTGCACAACGAACGAAAGAAAAACATGATTCTACAACGCAGGATTCAGCAAGTATGGATACTGCCCTTTTACAAGCAGAGACTGATACAACGGTAAAAAAACAGGTTGAGGTAAAAAAAACGGAGAAAGTTGAGACTGCTGATTTTGTGTCATTATTTACAGCTATTGATAGTGATAAATTAATGAAATCAATCAGTGACGACCGTATTCGTTTAATTGATCATATTGAAATGCTGCTGGATGCGAGCCCGAATAGCAGTTATAATCCGCAGGTACTTTTCCGTCAGGCAGAACTCTTTTTCGACGAAGCGAGTGAGGATTTTACCAAACGGCTGGAAGAGTATGAAAAACAAATGGAAGAGGGAGGAGATTCGGCGAAGATCGAGTTCCCTGAATATGATTTGAGTAAAACGATCAAGATATATGATCAGATAATAACTTTCTACCCCAAAGACTGGCTCGCAGATAATGCGTTGTTTTATAAAGCACTTGCTCTAAGAAAATTAGGGCAGGAGATAGAAGCTGCTAATGAGTTTATCCGTCTTATCGAAACTTATCCGGAAAGTGATTTTTATGTTGAATCAAACATGAATATCGGTAGTTATTACTTTGCAAATCCTAAAGCAGGAGGAGGCAAAGGGTATAAATTAGCAGAAGAGGCATACCGGCGAGTGCTTTACTATCGCGATCACCCTCAATTTGTACACGCGATATATCACCTTGGGTGGTGCTACTATATGCAGGATCAATATACTGATGCAATTTCGGTATTTAAATATCTGGTTGAAGAGGTGGATCTTGATTTTGACGTAGCTCAAATTGAAGCTAAGCAGATATTAAACCCGCTCATGCGTGATGAAGCAATTGATTATATCGCTATCAGTTTTGATGAGCAGGATGATATGGATGGCGCAATTAAGTTTCTTACGTTGGTCGGTAATATTGATTATGCGGCTAAAGTGTTTAAACGCATCGGTGAACTGCGCGAAGAAGACCTTGATTATGTCGCTGCGATGAGAGTATACCGACGCCTTGTTGATGAGTATTCGTTAAGCAGTGTCGCTCCTGACGCATCAATCAATATGATTAAAATAATGGAAAGTAATAATAACAATAAGCAGGCGATGATTGAACGGGAAGATTTTTTCAAGCGTTATGCACAAGGTACAGCCTGGCATGCAGAAGTGATAAAAAGCGATCCGGCCCGGGTCGTAGCCGTTGACTCAATGACTATATCTATCGGTTTGTATGTCGCCGATGCATTATACCGACAGGCAGAAAAGGAGGGTGTCACTTCATTATATCAACGGGCAGTGGATAATTATAGCCGCCTTATCTCAGCATATCCGGGTAATCCGAAAGCATCTGAAGCATTGTGGAATCTTGCAGTTATTCTTGATTCAAAATTGAATAGGAAAAAGAAAGCTTATAAAGCCTATTTGAAGTTTAGTCAAATTGAAAAAGCAAAACCGGAGAGACGTGAACAGGCAGCGCTTAATGCGGTTGCCATTGCCCAGTATCTTCTCCCGTCAGATTCAGCTGCAGCTTCGGGCAAGATGGAGATCGCGGCTGTAAAAGTCATTGAAGCGGCGAAGAATTATTTGAACCTGTTCCCGGAAGGTATATCACTTTCTGATGTGGTAACGAGCATGGGATCGGTTTATTTCAATCGAAAAATGTTTACCAATGCTATTGAAACATATAGAATGATTACCAAAAGGGGAAAAGATACTCCGAGATTCTATGATGCAGGATTTCTTATTTCTTAGTGTTACTTTGGTGAAGAAAACTGGATAAAGGCTGCCGGTGGTTTTGAAAAAGTATGGAAGGGATCACCCGATGAAATGCAGCGGGAAGGAGCAAAGAAACTGCTTCTACAGTCAAAATTTCTCTATGCGAAACAACTTTTCGACGCCGGAGCGTT
>JAUVGS010000410.1 GCA_030593665.1 Chitinivibrionales bacterium
ATACAAATATGTGATCAAGAATGTCGCGCGTAAACATGGCAAAACAGTGACCTTTATGCCGAAGCCGCTCTTTAATGATAACGGTACCGGTATGCATATCCACCTGTCTCTCTGGAAAGAGGGTAAAAACCTTTTTGCTGGTGACGGGTATGCGGGCATGTCTGAGACGGCATTATATGCAATCGGCGGTATTCTCGCGCATGCCCCGGCTCTTCTTGCATTCACCAATCCGACGACCAACAGTTACAAGCGGTTGGTTCCCGGCTTTGAAGCACCGGTAAACCTGGCATACTCAAGCAGGAATCGGAGTGCCGCAATACGGATACCTATGTACTCAACCTCTGAAAAATCAAAACGGTTTGAATTCAGGTGTCCTGATCCGAGCTGTAATCCCTATCTGGGCATGTCAGCCATGGTTATGGCGGCAATAGACGGCATCCATAACAAGATCGACCCGGGAGAGCCGCTTGATAAAGACATATACGACCTGCCGCCGGAAGAACTTGCGCAGGTGCCGACCACACCAGGTTCACTGGGTGAGGCGCTCCTTGCTCTGGAAAAAGACCACGCGTTCTTAACAAAGGGAGATGTGTTTACTCAGGATGTGATCGATACATGGATCCATTACAAAATGGAAAACGAAGTAAATGCGTTAGCCCTTCGGCCGCACCCGTGGGAATTTGCACTGTATTATGATATTTAATCTATCCCCATCCCTTCCGTCCTGAATCTTGTTCCCATTCACTAATGGAAAAAGGGGACAGGGGATTAGGTTTCCAGGAGGTACTATTCTCCCCCTCTTACCAGTTTCTGCAGAATTACCTTAAAAAGTCCGCCAGGTGTGTCTTGTTACATCATATAACCAAAACATTGTATAATAATACGTTTTCTATGAAAATTAACCATTTTATGCATTATTTAAAAAAAACAGCGTGTAATAGAAACTTTCCTGACAGCCGCTCAGCCGCGACACTTCCAAATATTTGGTATGGTCAATATGACGTGACGATATCTTACTCAAGGGTGAAGAACGCCACATTGATGGAAATTCCTATACTATTACTCCACCCAAAAAATCTGTCTATAATTTTTAATAAAAAAATGACCCCGTGTGACCGCCATCACAGAATATTTCAGAACATCAATATATTTTATAATAGTAAAAGCACTCTAAACACTGTGGGAATTATTTTTCTCCATATATATTAATGGACGACTCTTAAGTAATATCCGAAGCTTTACTTAATTTAACATATCCGAGGTCTTATGAAAAAGATACTGTTTACTATAATGTGTATTTCCTTTTCAGTGTTTCCTTTATTCAGCGCAACACATCTGAGTGATGATATTGGAGGGAAAATTTTCGAACCGTCCGGTAATCCTTTTATCGTTGATCAGGATGTAGTTATACCAAAAAATACCCAGACCGTTATAAAGGCCGGTTGTGTATTTCTCTTTAAATCATTTACCGGTATAAATATCTTCGGTAGTATGCTTGTTGAAGGTACTGTTGAAAAACCAGTTGTCTTCAGTTCTATTAATGATGCCAACTACTATCCTGAAGCATCGCAGTTGCCGAACGCGTTTGACTGGAACGGTATCTATGTTACGGAAGGTTCCGGGGATGTAAAACTCCGTAACTTCAAACTTATGTATTCTGTTTTTGGTATAAAATCCAAAAAAAATGAAATCACTATTCAAAGCGGCCACTTTAAACAGAACGGTCAGTTTCATTTTACCATTAATGATAACATCCACTATGTGCAGGATAATATCTCCTATTCATACAACGTTGAAAAGAAAGAGGCGCCTGTCACAACACAAACGACCCAACCTGCCGAGGCTGAGAAAAAACCGGAGAAAAAAGAGACGAGCAAAAAGAGCCGTGGAAGAAAGATCGCTGCGATTACTTTTCTGGGCATTGGTGTGGCAAGTGGGGTCCCTACTATAATCACCGGTGTCAAGGCGGCACAATATAAGGACAAGGCGAAACACGCGGCCACACTTGATGAGTTTTATTCCTACGATGACAAATACCAGAACACCAGTTTGTCAACTATTATAACCGGTATTACCTGTGGCTGTACGATCCCGGTATCTCTCTTTCTTTTTATAAAGAAAGACAAATCAACCATGACCAAAAAGGTCTCCCTCAATGTTGAAGCCGGGAAAAAGAAGCTGGGTGTCGGGTTTACCCGATGTTTTTAATACGTATTCCTTTCAGGTATAAAGCATTTACTGTAACATCTTAAATATTACAGCAGTCAAATACGTATATGTGATACTATTCATAATAAAGAACATTCTCCTCAAATTTTTTATGAGTAAAATATTCATTAGCAATAACATTCTGATCTTTGCTCTTTTTGTCTGTGCGGCAAATGCATCCGTACTGACAGAACGTGATATTGTATTCACCGCTATACAGCGCTATTCTGTTATCCGCATTGCACGCCTTGATATCCGGGGTGACTCTTTAACCCTTGAAAGGGTTAAAGCTGGGAGACTCCCTTCTCTTTCCACCGAGATAAAGCAGAACATACTACCATACGACTCTGTCCCATCTGCAGTATCGAGTTATAACAACCCTTCCGCCTCAACCGGGATAGAATTATATACAGCACAAAAAATCCCCGGAGGCGGTACCGTCACCGGGACACTCCAGGGTGAACGGTGGAGCCGTCTTGATACTGACAGCAGTAATTATAGTACCTCTGTTGATATCACGTATACCCAACCCCTTCTAAAAGGCGCCTGGAAAAATGATGTGCTCGGGTATACTATTGCACTACAGCGCCTGGACAATAAAACGTTTACTCTGCAGCAGAAAAAAGTCATAGTAGCCTCTCTTTCCTCGGCCCGCAACCTGTATTGGTCCCTCTATGAAAAACAGGCACTGTGTTCGATATTTGCAGACAGGAAACAGT
>JAUVGS010000311.1 GCA_030593665.1 Chitinivibrionales bacterium
GCTTTTCACTCCCGGAACCATTGGGGCAGGTAAAATTATCGCTTCATATAATACCTTTACCGATACAAGCGGCGCCATTACCGTTACTGCCGGTGCGGTGACGCACATTCAGGTTTCCCCTGACACTATACAATTATCTGTCAATGAGAGTGATACGGTAACAATAGCCGGATTTGACAAAAACAATAACAGTTCATTGCCGGTTGACTCTTTAGTTTCCTGGCGGGTTATCAAAACCATCGGTGATACTCTGGGCACCATTTCATCCACCGGCCATTTTACTGCTGAAGGTGTCGGTACCGGATTTATTACCTGCACCTATAATAACACTATACGAGACACCTCCTTTGTAATCACTACCGGTTGGATTAATCAGATTCCTGATAACGGAAATGTAACTTTACAACTCGGAAACAATATTATGGTAGTGATTCCACAAATCACAGGCCTCACCGGCGGCACTATTTCGGCGATTCCTTATACGGGAAGCAACCTGCCACAGGGAATTATAATGACCGAGCGGCCCATACTGTTTGACACAACCGGTATAACTACTTTCGACACAACAGTAATCTTAAAATTACACAAAGATACTGCTATCACATTAAGCAACGGTCTGGCCCCATCTAAGGTACGTATTTACTATTACAATCAGGGCAGGTCAAGCAAGTGGTCTGTTGTGCACGATTTTGAAGCAGTTGGGGAGTGGATAACCTTTACTACCATGCAACTGTCACTCTATGTTCTTGGTATCGATACCATAGCACCGGTGGTTGAGGACCTGACCCCGCGAATACACTTTTCCGAGAGAACACCAATTACTATCGCCAGTAAGATAATTGATAATATCGCCAATCCTATAGTAACGGTTAACTACCGCGTCGGCGGTGAACACGACTATAGAACGGTATCCTTCGAAGCCGCTGACAGTCTTGATACCACGATGATTCAGGGTATCCTGGTTACGGAACGGGGACTCACTTTTTATCTGCACGCAACTGACGCTCTCAACACCCACCAGACTAACCACCATGATTTACCCATCAGTATCCAGCAGTACGCAATGACTGACACCTTTTCCAGCGATTACTATCAAATGATTTCTATTCCACTCGACTATAACAACAATACCGGCACGGAGCTTTTCTTTGATGATATCGGAAAGTTAAATAAGAAACAATGGCGCATGTATAACTTATCGGGAAATTCATTTGTCGAAGTCACCACAGATACGGCTATGAGTCTCTCTCCAGGCCACGCATTATGGCTGCGCACAAAAACACCGGTTCTCATCGACATCGATTCCGCGCTGAGCCAGCCATTGTCTGAACCGTATAAAATCACCCTTGTTCCCGGATGGAATGTAGTAGCCACTCCATTCCCCTTCTCAGTTGACTGGGATGAAATAAAGCAGGCAACCGGTATCGTAGCAGACAGCCTTATGGGAATTTATGCCTACAATCACCTGGAAAAAACATGGAGTGACCCGACAGAAACAAAGGAAATGGAAACTTGGAAAGGATATCTGGTTAAAAACCTGACTCAGGCAAATACTGTTCTTAAGATACCATCTTATGAATACTCAACACGAAAATATACCGTATCAAACCAGCCTGATGATTCTGCGGTAAAAATATCAGTGGAGATAGCCGGCTCCTTTAATAAGGAGAAGAAGAGAATAATTTCAGGTTTTAATTTCCGTAATGCCATTGACAATTATGATAAAAATGATTTCCTTCAGCCACCGAGCTTTGAAACACAACTGCAGGCATTTTTCCTGAAGACCGGGTGGGGTATTTTCAGTGGAAGATATATGACCGATTTCCGAGGCGCACTCAATGAAGGCAAATCCTGGGGATTCACGGTTAAAAGTCCTTGCTGTGAAAATACCATTACCATGAATTTCAGGGGACTTGCGAATTTGCCGAAGGATATTAAAGCGCACCTGGTTGATGTAAAAATAAGTGCTGTTTTCGATTTAACTGATTCAACCTTCACCTATTTCCATGGCAAAGAATCGGATCGTGAATTCAGACTCCTTATTGGTTCCGCGGATTTTATTACTAAGGAGACTAAATACCTGAAAGGCATACCGAAGTACTTCAGTCTGCGGCAGAACTATCCCAATCCGTTTAGAGGATATACTATTATTCGCTATGCAATCCCTCTTATCGAGAATAGTAAAAAATCGCATATTAAGGTAAGCTTGAAAATATATGACCTGAAAGGAAGATGTATCGTCACATTACTAAAGGATAAAATGGAGCCCGGATACTACCACATTCTCTGGAATGGCTGTACCAAATCCGGAATGCGAGTAGCGCAGGGTACCTATATCTACCGTTTTGTCGCGGGCAGCAAATTTAGCAACGTGAAAAAAATCATAAAGTTATAATAATAATTCGTAAAGTGTGATTTTTATAAGTGTAAAACGTGTTAAATGTATTAACCGATTGAATAATTCTTTTAAGGCATGTTATAATTATATAGAAATCATTATTTGTAATAAATAATTTTCTAAATATTATAAATCGAATCAGTTTTTTATAGTAGTATGATTAATAATCTGCCAGGAAATAACTCTGCTCTTATAAAATCATTCAAGAGTCTTGCACTTTTGTGTGTGCTCCTGTATATGCAGGCAGCAGCGAAGCAAACAATGGAAAAAATTGTTTTTTCCCCAAACGATTCAGGTGTTCTTATAACTATATCTTTTACCCCTGATGTTCCGGAAGAATTCCTTATTTATTACATAATCGATAATGACAATATACTTTTAGTAACGGAGTTCCTTAACGTGGTACCTGAGAAGGATTTATCTTCGAACATTCAACGGCCGGTTACGCATGTGCAGGCACATTGCGATTCAACAAAAGGGTATACACTCTTACAGACACTCTTTTACCTTGAGAAAGAAGTTCCCTACAAGTACCGGTGGAATGATAATCAATTCGAGATTGAATTACTCTGGCAGCAACCTGAGATAGCCGGCATATCCAAGGCATATCTGCTTGATATTATAACAGAAGCCGGAAAGGATGCCACGGTAACTATTTCATTTATTTTCGATCCGATAACAAAGGATAAATCAATCTCTCTTTCCGCTGATAAGAATAAAATATTCATTTTTTTTTATAATTGTGAAGCTCCGGAAGGTTTACAACCTCAGGCTAGTCCGGATTTAATTGAGGATATGCGGATTGTACAGGGTAATCGTAACGCGCCAAATCCATTCACCAGGATATTCATTAAAACCTCTCAGACTATTACTGTTCAACAATATACTAAAGATAACAAATTTCTTTTAACAATTTACACAAAGACCTCTCCAATTATTGCCGGCACGTCTGATCCAACTGAAATATCCTCTCAGAGCGGCGAAACAGAATCGGAAAGTAAGACCGTTGCCATGCGAAAAAGTAAAAAACATAAAAAGTGGACCTATATCGGCATTGGCTCAGGTATTGTTGTAGGAGGTACTGTACTTGGTATTCTGCTGGGTAAAAAGGATGACAGCGGCTCATCCGGCAGCAGTGATATTCCAAACATAGATGTCGATTTACCCGATCAACGCTTATGAAATACTATAACTGTCTCTTTTTTATTTCCTTAGTGCTGCATGTATCATTTTCGGAACCTTCCGAGG